>DATNKC010000284.1:0-20284 GCA_035603615.1 Steroidobacteraceae bacterium
TCTGGAAAGGATGCCGGAACAGGCTGCCGAATACTCGATGACGCGAACCTATTTGGAATGGCTGCTCGCCATGCCCTGGGCCAAGCTCGACCCCGAACAGGTCGACATCGAACAAGCTCGAAAAATCCTCGACGAGGATCATTACGGCCTTGCCAAGATCAAGCGCCGGATTCTCGAGTTCCTGGCTGTCCGTAAACTCAATCCCGAGGGCCGCAGTCCCATCCTGTGCTTTGTCGGCCCGCCGGGCGTGGGCAAGACCTCGCTGGGTCAGAGCATCGCCAAAGCCATCGGCCTTAAATTCGGCCGCGTGAGCTTGGGCGGCGTGCACGATGAAGCCGAAATTCGCGGCCATCGACGCACCTACATCGGTGCGCTGCCCGGGAATATCGTGCAGGCGATACGCAAGGCCGGCCGGCGCAATCCGGTTCTCATGCTCGATGAAGTCGACAAGCTCTCGGCGAGCTATCAAGGCGACCCGTTTTCCGCGCTTCTCGAAGTGCTGGACCCGGAGCAGAACAACACATTCCGCGATAACTACCTGGGCGTACCCTTCGATCTGTCGAAAGTGTTGTTCATCGCCACGGCGAACGTGCTCGATTCGATTCCGGCGCCGCTGCGCGATCGCATGGAGATCATCGAACTCACCGGCTACACCGAAGAAGAGAAGCTGCAGATCGCGCGGCGCTACCTGCTCAAGCGTCAGCTGAAGGCCAATGGCCTGTCCGAGGAGCAAGTGCAGCTATCCGACGAGGCTTTGCGGCACGTCATTGCGGATTACACCCGGGAGGCCGGCGTTCGCAACTTGGAGCGGCAAATCGGTGCCCTGCTACGCAACGCCGCGGTCACGATCGCGTCCGGGGACGCACAAAACGTCTCGATCGATGCGCCGGCCGTGGAACGCATTCTCGGCGCGGCGCGCTTCGAAAGCGATGTGGCCCTGCGCACCAGCGTGCCCGGTGTGGCGACCGGCCTTGCCTGGACACCGGCCGGCGGCGACATCCTTTTCATAGAAACCAGCCGCGTGCGCGGCAGCGGCAAGCTGATCCTGACCGGACAACTCGGTGAGGTCATGAAGGAGAGTGCTCAAGCGGCAGTCACCTTGATCAAGTCGCTGGCCGATCGGTTGGGCATCGATCCTGCCGTGCTCGATAACAGCGACTTGCATATTCACGTGCCGGCGGGCGCGATTCCGAAGGATGGACCCAGCGCGGGCGTGGCCATCGCCACTTCGCTGGCCTCGCTTCTGACGCAGCGCACCGTTCGCGCCGACGTCGCCATGACCGGAGAAATCAGCCTGCGCGGTGTGGTCATGCCGGTGGGCGGCATCAAGGAAAAATGCGTGGCCGCCGCGCGCGCCGGAATTCGCACCGTGATCCTGCCGGCGCGCAATCGCCGCGATCTCGAGGACATTCCCGACAGCGTGCGCACGGGTCTGGAGTTCGTGTGGGCCGAGAGAATCGAGGACGTGCTCGGAAGAGCGCTCGAGGGCGCGCCCGCCGAGCGGGCTGCCGCCTAGGACTAGATCGCAATCACCGCTCCCGGTTCCAACCGGGCTTGCGGTCAGGGGTCATGATCCTTTCGATGCTGCGGCCACCAGCGCTGCAGCATCGATGCCGCCCAGTCCTTTCCGCCCAGGCCAAACGCCAAGGCGATTGCGAGCATGAGACCGCCGAGAATAATGAGGAATGTCCGCTGCACGATGTCGCCGCCAACTTCAACCTGGCTCAAGGCGATCATCACCACGAACAGCATGATCGCGTAGCGCACCAGCCTGCCCAACACCTCGGCGTCCGGGATGCGCGCATCGGCGCAATAATTTTGCACCGCATTGCCCACAACACTCGCGCAATACGAGCCGAATACCATGATCAGCATGCCGATCAGCAGCTTGGGAGCGAATAGGACCGCGCGCCCCAGGAGATCCGGAAGGTAGGTCAATCCCATGCCATTGAAGGCAATGACCAGTGCGGCGAGGATCACCAACCAGAAGGCCACCAAGCCAAACAGCGTCGTGGTGTCGCCTTGCATGCCCGCCTGTCTCAAGAAATTGTCGGTGCCCGCGCGTTCGGTCAATACGTTGAAATTGATGGCACGCAGCGCCCGTTCGACCGCAAAGCGCACGATCTTGGCCAACAACCACCCCACCGCGACCACGAGCAGCGCCAGCAATAGCTTCGGCAAGAACGCGGCGAACTGGTGCAAAAATTCTCGAGTTGCTTCTACCAACAAATCAATGCTTTGCATGAGAGCCCCTCACTATCACTTGCCCCAATCCAGAATTCCTTGCAACGGTATGCCGACCCAAGTCGGCCGGTTGCCGATTTCGTAACGCAATTCGTACAGCGCCTTTTCAAGTTCGAACAGCCCCAGCAAACCCTCGCCGGGTTGTAGCGACTCATACGCCGCCGTCGCGCGCGCGGCCGAATCGTAGGCCGACAGAAATGCGGTTCGCGCCTGAAGCTCCCAACCTCTCGCAAGAGGCGCCAATCTCGCCGCCTCTGCTTCATTGTGCGCGACGCTGCGCAAGGCGCTGTGCTGCACATAGCTGAAGGAGCGCATCATCCCGGCGACGTCGCGCAGCGGCGAGTGTTTCGCGCGCCGCTGCTCCAGGCTGTGGCCTGGTTCGCCTTCGAAATCGATGATGACGAAGTCGTTGCGGGTCACGAGAACCTGGCCCAAATGATAGTCGCCGTGAATGCGGATCTTCTTGCCTGGCGGCGTCGCCGCCGTGCACTCCTCGATGCGCTTCAGGATTTGCGCGCGCTGCGCGAGCACGGCTTTGGCGCGCCCCTGATCCGCCGCGGGAACCGCGTCCATAGCGGCGGCCAATTGATCCAGGGCGCCGCGCGCCTCGTCCAAGGCACGCTGGCGGTAGGCATCGATGTCAGCCCGCGTAAGGTCCTGCGGAGAGAACGCCGCATCGTTCGTGGGCTGGCTAAGCGCCGCGTGCAACTCGGCGGTTCGCTGCGCCAGGACGCGAATCAGCGTGAGATATGCCTCGTGCGCATTGGGCGGCAGCGCGTCGCTCGCCGGTGTGGTTCGATATTGCTCGAGATGCCGCCGCACATATTCAAGGGAATAGGTCCAGCCATCGCCTTGATTGGCGATGTAAGCCTGCAGCATCGCCAGCAGGCGCGTCTGGCCGTCATTGGCAACGTACTCGAGCACGCCCGCCAAGGGCGCACAGTTCGCAAAGTGAACCACCTCGGTGAGATACAGGCCCATCTCGAGTTCCGGATTCATTCCGACGCGCACGCGGCGATAGCCCTTGAGCATCAGCTGCTCGCGCATATTGACGATGGTATTCGAGCTGGATCCGCGCGGCCGCTCGACCGGCAGCGTCTCGAAATCGGGACCGGCAATCTGCGCAAACGCAGCGGTGGGTCTGAATCGCAGCTTGCCGGCCGACATGGGGATTTCGCGGCCGGCTGCCATGGCCGCGACAACCGCGCGGCAGAACAGCTCATCCGCGAACGCATCGCCCATCACACCCACATTGGCCTGCTGGCGAATCTTCGCCACCGCGGAGGTCGATAGATTTTTTACCCGCTCATCGTCGCGCTCTTCCCAGGCTAAGCCTAAGGGCAAGAAGTAGTTCGCACGCGGCTCCGTGCCATCGAGTTCAATCAGCGCCACGAGCCAGGAAACTTTCCCTTCCTGCCACAGCACCTGTTCGGTGATGCGCGCCCGCTCGATCGCCGTGCCCTTTGCCGCGTACCAGCGCTGAGTTTCGATATAGCGCGGCAGTGTGTCCGTTTCGAATTGCAGGCGGGTCTTCTCGGCCATGCCGATGCGCCAGGGCACCACGCGCTCACGGAACAGGCTGAGCCAGCCGTCGAACAGCACCAGCACGGGCCGCTCGTCCACCGAGACGATCTGCTCATGCCAGGAAGGCACGGCCGCATCGGTGGACAGACGGAACCAATAAAATCCGTAGGCCGAAATGGTCAGCAGGTAGGGCAAGTCGCCGATGGGCGGGAACGCAGTGCGGCCAAGCATTTCCACCGGCACCCGGCCCTTGAACGGTGCGAGATTCAACTCGACCGGCTGCGCGGAGCGCGACAGATTCGCGACGCAGAGAATGGTGTCGTCGCCGAACTCGCTCAAGTAGGCCAGAATCTTGCGGTTGCCGGGCCTCAAGAATCGGCGCGCGCCGCGTCCAAAGGCCTGACTGGTCTTACGCACCGCCAACATTCGCTTGGTCCAGCTCAACAATGAACTGGGGTCGCGCGACTGCGCTTCGACGTTGGTGGATTCGTATCCATACACGGCATCCATGATGGGCGGCAGGTACAGTCGCTGCGGATCGGCGCGCGAGAACCCGGCATTGCGGTCCGGACTCCATTGCATCGGCGTGCGCACGCCGTTGCGATCGCCAATGAAGAAGTTGTCGCCCATGCCGATCTCATCGCCGTAGTAGAGAATTGGAGAACCCGGCATGGACAGCAGCAGGCTGTTCATCAGCTTGATCCGGTCCATGTCATTTTCCATCAAGGGGGCGAGACGCCGCCGGATCCCCAAATTGATGCGCGCTTGATGATCCGCGGCGTACGTCGTGTACATATAGTCGCGTTCCTTGCTGGTCACCATCTCCAGCGTCAGCTCATCGTGATTGCGCAGGAAAATCGCCCACTGGCAGCTCTCCGGGATGTCCGGCGTCTGCTGGATGATTTCAATGATGGGATAACGATCCTCCTGGGCGATCGCCATGTAAATGCGCGGCATCAAGGGGAAGTGATAGGCCATCTGGCACTCATCGCCATCGCCGAAGTACTCCCGCACATCTTCAGGCCATTGATTGGCTTCAGCCAGCAAGAAACGGTTTTGATAGGAGTCATCGATGGCTGCGCGCAGCCGCTTGATGACCGCGTGGGTTTCGCGCAGGTTCTCGTTGTTGGTGCCCTCCCGTTCGACGAGATAAGGAATGGCGTCGAGCCGAAAGCCGTCGACTCCCATGTCGAGCCAGAACCGCATAATCTTGAACACCGCCTCTATGACTTGCGGATTGTCGAAGTTCAGATCCGGTTGATGACTGAAGAAGCGATGCCAGTAGTACGCCTTGGCGACCGGATCCCAGGTCCAATTCGAAGCTTCCGTATCGGTGAAGATGACGCGCGTGCCGAGATATTTTTGATCCGTGTCGCTCCATACATAAAAATCGCGCTGCGGAGAGCCCGCGGGCGCGTGGCGCGCAGCTTGAAACCACGGATGCTGATCCGAGGTATGGTTGATGATCAGTTCGGTGATCACCTTGAGGCCGAGGCGGTGCGCCTCCTGCAGCATGTAGCGAAAATCGTCGAGCGTGCCGAATTGCGGATGCACGTTTTGGTAATCGGCAATGTCATAGCCGTCGTCTTTGAGAGGCGAGGGGTAGAAGGGCATCAACCAGATGGTATTGACGCCCAAGTCCCGGATGTACTCGAGCTTGGAAGTCAGACCCTTGAAATCTCCAATGCCATCGGCATTGGAGTCCAGAAATGATTTGACGTTGACTTGATAAATGACGGCATCTTTGTACCAGAGCGCGTCATTGGCGCTGATGCCGGTGGGCGGCGCAGTATCCAGAACTGGAACTTGGACGTCATTCATCTCGAGTGCTTCATAAGTAGTAGTCGAAATCCCGCTCGCTGCGCACCCGTCGGCGCAGTCTGAACACATGCGCCGGCGCACGCTGCGGGTCCAACAACACATAGTTGTAACGGCCGCGCCATATATAGCGCTGATCGCTCAACAAATCATGCACCTGGTAGGGCTGATCGGGATCGAACTTCAAGGCGCCCATATCGAGATCGACCCAGCCCGACTGGGGATGGTGCGGATCGAGGTTGACGACCGTAAGAATCACGTTCGAGCTCGCGGCATCCACCTTCAAATAGGCGATCAACTGATCGTTCTCGATTTTGCAGAAATGCAGTCCGGTATCTGATTGCAGCGCGGTATTTTCGCGTCGAATGCGGTTTATACGGGCAATCAGCGACCAGAGGCTGTCGGGCTGCTGCAAGGTCCAATGCCGCAGCTGATATTTTTCCGAGTCGCGATACTCCTCGCTCCCCGGTTCTCGCGGCGCGCTTTCCATCAGCTCGTACGTCGGCCCATAAATGCCGTAGTTCGAGGAGAGCGTCGCGGCAAGAATCAGTCTTGCCGCATAGATGGGTCGCAGGCCCGACTGGAGGGTCTCGGGAAGGATATCGGGCGTATTGGGCCAAACGTTGGGCCGGTAGTATTGCCGCCCGGGACCTTGATTCAGTTCCGTGAAGTAATCGGTCAGCTCCTGCTTGGTATTGCGCCACGTAAAATACGTATACGACTGGGAGAACCCGAGCTTAGCCAAACGGTGCATGACCTTCGGCCGCGTAAAGGCCTCGGCCAGGTAAATGACATCCGGATGATCGCGTTTGGTCGCGCTGATCAGCCATTCCCAGAAGGCAAACGCCTTGGTGTGCGGATTATCGACGCGAAATATTTTGACACCGCGGGCAATCCAGAAATCGACCACGCTTTTGAGTTCGTTCCACAGGGCGCGCCAATCGCTTGTTTCGAAATCGAACGGATAGATGTCCTGGTATTTCTTTGGAGGATTCTCAGCGTATTGCACGCTGCCGTCGGGCCGATGCTTGAACCATTGCGGATGTTGCGTCACGTACGGATGGTCGGGAGCGCACTGAAAGGCAATGTCCATGGCGATTTCGATGCCCAGCGCGCGCGCCACGTTCAAGAGCCGATCGAAGTCATCGAAGGTGCCGAGCTGCGGCAGAATGTCCTTATGGCCGCCCTCCGCGGCACCGATGGCCCAGGGACTGCCCACATCGTCGGGTTTGGCGCGCAACGCATTGTTCGTGCCCTTGCGGTTGACGCGGCCGATGGGATGAATGGGCGGAAAATACAGCACATCGAACCCCATCTCCGCCAGATACGGCAGCCGCGCCTCGACATCGCTGAATTTTCCGTGCTGCCCGATTTGCACCGCGGACGATCGCGGAAATAATTCGTACCAGCTGCTGAAAGCCGCACGCTTGCGATCGACGATGAGATCCAGCGCGGCGCTCGCGGCGAAACTTCGATCCGCGTAGCGCGCAACAATGGCGGCGCGCGCCGGATCCAGCGCCAGCGCCCGTAAAGCCGTCACCTCGGACGCCGCTTCCGTCAGGGCATGGCGCAGCTGCACGGACCATTCAGTAAGAATGGCCGCATCGCTGCCGCCGGCGCGCGCCGCCGTCTCCTCGATCAATGTGGCGCCGACTTCAAGGGCGACGCGGATATCGTCCTTATCCTCGCGTCTCTCAAATTCGGCACGCCAAGACTCGAAGTGATCCACCCACGCCAAGACCATGCACTGGCAGCGGCCCGGCTGCGGCGGCGTAAATTCCGCCGTCCATACATCGTTGCCTTGCGCCTTCATGTCGATTTCGAAATCCGCGTTGGCGGACCCGGCGAGTTTCCAGCGCAGTACCACGCGCAACTTGTCGTGACCGTCCGCGAAGCAGTGGGCCTCGACGGCGATACTGTCCCCGGCAATACGTTTGGCGGAAAATCGGCCGCAATCGACCGTCGGCAGAACCGCGTCGATGACGGCGCGCACCCTGCCGTCGCTAGCCACGGCCTTCCCAGCGCAGAACGAGGGTCGCCAGGGGCGGCAGCGTGAGGCTCACCGATTCGACACGGCCGTGAGCACCCACCGGGACGGATTCGACTGCGCCCAAGTTGCCCCATCCGGCGCCGCCGTATACTTGCGCGTCGGTATTGATGATCTCGCGCCAAAGCCCGCGCGCGGGAACGCCGACGAGAAAATTTTCCCGCGGCACGGGCGTAAAATTGCACACGACCAAAAGCGGTGCCCCGCCGTCAGCCGACTTGCGCAGAAACGCGATAACGCTCATCTCGGCATTGCCGACATCCACCCACTCGAAGCCCTCAGGCGAGAAATCCACCTGGTGCAGGGCCGATTCGCGGCGATAGACGCGATTCAAATCGCCGATGAGCCGCTTGACGCCGGCGTGTTCCGGCAGGCCGGACACCCACCACTCGAGTTCACCTTCGTGGGTCCATTCACGGCGTTGCCCGAACTCTCCGCCCATGAATAGCAGCTTTTTGCCGGGATGCGCCCACATATAGCCATAGAGCGCGCGCAGATTGGCGAATCTTTGCCAGTCATCGCCGGGCATTTTACCGATGAGGGATCCCTTGCCGTAAACGACTTCGTCATGCGACAGCGGCAGCACGAAGTTTTCATTGAAGGCATAGATCAAAGAAAACGTCAGTTCGCCATGATGGTACTTGCGGTAGACCGGATCCTCTTTCATGTAGGCGAGCGTGTCGTGCATCCAGCCCATATTCCATTTCAAGCCAAATCCGAGGCCGCCCATGTCCGTCGGTCTCGACACCATGGGCCAGGCGGTCGACTCCTCCGCAATCATGGTCGCGCCCGGATAATCCCGATACACGGCTTCATTCAGGATGCGCAAGAAATCGATGGCGCGCAGATTCTCGCGCCCGCCGAATTCGTTGGGGATCCATTCGCCCTCTTTGCGTGCGTAGTCCAAATACAACATGGAGGCGACGGCGTCCACGCGCAGCCCGTCGATGTGGTATTTCTCGAACCAGAACATCGCTGAGGAAACCAGGAAGCTGCGCACTTCATTGCGCCCGAAATTGAAAATCGAGGAATTCCATTCGGGATGAAATCCCTGGCGCGGATCCTGGTGCTCATAAAGATGCGTACCATCGAAATACGACAAGCCATGCTCGTCGGCCGGGAAATGCGACGGCACCCAATCGAGAATGACGCCGATCCCGCGGGCATGGAGGTGATCGACGAAGTACATCAGATCCTGCGGCGTGCCGTAGCGCGCCGTCGGCGCGAAATACCCCGTGGTTTGATATCCCCAAGAACCATAGAAGGGATGCTCGGTAATCGGCATGAGTTCAACATGCGTAAATCCGGTCTCATTGAGATAGTCCGCCAATTGATGCGCCAATTCCCGGTAGTTGAGAAAGTTGCCGTCCTTGCGCCGCCAGGAACCGGCATGCATTTCATAGATGGACATGGGCGCATCCAGCCCGTTTCGCGCGGCGCGCGACGACATCCAGGCCGCATCCTGCCAGGTGTAGTCCAAATTCCACACGCGTGACGCGGTCGCGGGCGGCAACTCACAGAACGTGGCGAACGGATCGGCTTTTTCGACGCGGTAGCCGCCCACATGAGAAATAATCCGGTACTTGTACGCCTGGCCGTGCTGCACGCCCGGCACGGTGCCTTCCCAGATTCCGGACTGATCGCTGCGCGGCGCCAGGCGGTTACTCTCCGGGTTCCAGCCGTTCCAATCGCCGATGACGGCGACATCCGAGGCATTGGGGGCCCACACCGCGAAGTGTATGCCGCTACCGTCGGCGGATGGATGCGAGCCCAGGGCTCTATACAGCCGACCGTTCGTGCCTTCGCGGAATAAATAGATGTCTTGGTCGGTCAGCACGAATGCCGGCTCTCTTGATGCAGCATATTCACCTCTGTGTCGCCACGCTGATCAAGGCGCCGCGCAGACCAGCGTAGGCGCGGCACCGACCGAATAATGTCGTCGCCCTACCCCTTAAGCGTGTAGGACTTTGCTGGCCATCGCTGCGTTTAGGGTCGGGCGTCTTGCACCAATCGATAGCCCACGGCCGTTTCGGTCAGGATGTACCTGGGCTGCGCCGGATCGTCCTCGAGTTTTTGCCGCAGATGTCCCATGTATACACGAACGTAGTGGCCATCCTCGGAATGCGCAGGTCCCCACACATCGCGCAAGATCTGTCGATGCGTCAGCACCTTGCCGGCATTGGCGATCAGAAGACTCAGCAGACGGTACTCGATCGGGGTCAAATGAATCGGGGTGCGGGCCTTGTGCACGGTTCGCAGGCCCAGATCGATATTGACGTCTCCGAATGTGAACACCGCACCCGCATCGGCGCCGGCCTCGAGGTGCCGCCGCGAAGTGGCGCGAACCCGGGCAAGCAATTCACCGACGCCAAAGGGCTTGGTGAGGTAATCATCCGCGCCGGCATCCAACGCCGCGATCTTGTCCTGCTCATCGACCCGTGCCGATAGAACGATGACGGGCACCTTCGACCAGCCGCGAAAGTCGTGCAGGAATTCTATACCGTCTCCGTCGGGCAAGCCCAAGTCGAGAATGATGAGGTCTGGCCGTCGCGTTCGCGCATCCGTCAAACCTTGTCGCATCGTCTCCGCCTCGTGCACGCTCCACCCCTCCGCCTCCAATGCGGTGTGCACGAAACGACGGATCTGCCGCTCGTCCTCGATGAGAATCGCGACGGGCGCCGGCTCAGCCATCGGCCACCTGCGGCGGCTGCCCCAACGGCAGCGTGAAGGTAAACACGGCTCCGCCGCCGGGGCGCTGCGCCGCGCTGATCTTGCCGTGATGCGATTCGATGATGGCACGGCAAATGGCGAGTCCCAGCCCCACGCCCGGTGTCGCCGACTCGCGTTCGCCGCGCGTAAACTTTTGGAATACCGCCTCCTCCCGACCGACGGGCAGTCCGGGGCCATTGTCCGCGACCGAAACGCTGAGTTGATCGCCAATCACCTGCGCGGACAAGGTCACGGTGCTGCCGGGAGGCGTGTATTTCGATACGTTTTCCAGAAGGTTCACCAGCACTCGCTCAATCGATACGGCGTCGAATTTGACCAGCGGTAAATCGCGCGGCAGCTGCACCACCACAGTATGCCGCTGCAGCATGGCGCGCGCCGCCTCGAGCGAGGCGCCCACCACTTCCTCCAATGGCTGCCACTGCAAATTCAACTTGACCTCGCCGCTCTCGATGCGGGCCATGTCCAGCAGATTGCTGACCATGGTGCTCATGCGGCGCGCCTCATCCTGGATCGCCTGCGCGGTTTCCAATTGCGCGCTCGACAATTTGGGCGCGGTGAGCGCCAACGATTCCGCCAGGCCCACCAGCACGGTCAACGGTGTGCGCAGGTCGTGCGACAGCGCCGCCAGCAGCGAATTGCGCAGCCGTTCGGATTCCATCTTGAGCAGCGCATCTTGCGCCAGACCGACGTAGTGGACCCGTTCGAGCGCAATCCCAATCAGCGCGGCGAACGTGTCGAGCATCTGCCGTTGCTCGGGAATTCGCAGGATGCGCCGATTGTGCGCCTTCACCGCCAATACGCCGCGCGCCTTTGTCGGTGCGCGCAGCGGAATGTACAGCACCTCGCTGCCCGGCAACGTGTCGGTGCCGAAACCCGCCGGCTGGCCCCGGTCGAAGGCCCACTGCGCGGTGCCGATTTCAACCGCCAATCCCGCAACGTGCGATACGGTCGCGATCAGTCTGCCGCTGGAATCCGGCAGCAGCAGCGCGGCATTCGCCCGAAACGCACGCTGAATGGATTCATCGCTGATTTTAACCACTTGCTCGACTTGCACGGCGCCCGACAGATCGCGCGCAAACTCATAGAGCAAGCCGGCGCGCTCCTCGCGGTGTGAAGCCACGCGCGCCTGGAAGCGCAGACCGGCGGTGAGCTGGCCGGTTATCAGCCCGACCGCCAGCATGATAAAAAACGTCAGCAGATACTGCACATCGCTCACCGCGAACGATAGGCGCGGCGGCACGAAGAAAAAGTCGAACGAGCAGACGCTCAATACCGCGGCGAGCGCGGCCGGCCCCCGTCCGAGCCGCACCCCCACCAGCACCACGGCCAAAATGAAGACGGCCACAATGTTGGAATTTTCAAAGTGCGGCGCCAGCGGCACCGACAGCACCGTCACGCCGAGACAGGTGATCGCGGCCCACACATATCGCAGGCGTTTGGACTTTCTCCGGGTCGTAGACTCCGGGTCGACAGCGGGCAGCAGCGGCGCGCGCTCGCGCCCGTTTTCCTTGGCGGAATTCTCCGCCCGGCCGATTTCAATCAAATCGATGTCCGGCGCCAGCAGGGCCAGCTTTTGGCCGCTGGATCGCTGCCAAGGCCACAAGCGCCTGACGGGGTCGCGTCCGATGACGAGTTTGGATAAATTATTCTTTCGCGCGTAGGCGATGATGCTCTCGGCAATCTCCGCGCTGGCGATGACCGCCGTGGTCGCTCCCAATTGCTGCGCCAAATTCAAGTTCGCGAGGATTTTCTCGCGCTTCGCCGGCGCCAAGCGCTGCAGACTCGGCGTTTCCACATAGATGGCGTGCCACTCCGTGTTCAGCTGCCCCGCCAGGCGCGCCGCAGCCCGAACCACACGCTCCGCGGCCGCATCCGGCCCGACGCAGGTCAACAGCGCGGTGGCGGTCTTCCAAACAGACCCGATGGATTGATCGACCCGATAGGCTTGGACGTCGCCCTCGATCCGATCCGCGGTGCGTCGCAGGGCGAGTTCGCGCAACGCCATCAAATTGCCCTTGCGGAAGAAATGCTGTGCCGCATGCTCGGCTTGCTGGGCGACATAGACCTTGCCGGCTTTCAGCCGCGCCAACAGCTCATCGGCGGGGATATCGACCAGCACGACTTCATCGGCGGCGTCGAACACCTTGTCCGGCACGGTCTCCCAGACGCGTACGTTGGTGATTCCGCCAATCACATCGTTGAGGCTTTCCAGGTGTTGCACGTTCAGCGTGCTGAATACATCGATGCCCGCCGCCAGCAGCTCATCGACATCCTGCCAGCGCTTCGGATGACGCGTACCGGTCACATTGGAATGCGCCAACTCGTCCACCAGGATCAATTGCGGGTGCCGCGCAAGCGCCGCGTCCAGGTCGAATTCGAGCAGCGTCTTGCCACGATACTCAATGGACTTGGGCGGCAAAACTTCTAAGCCCTCGAGCAGCGCGGCAGTCTCCACACGGCCGTGGGTCTCGACCACGCCGACCAAGACCCCGCAACCCTCGCTCGCCAACTTGCGCGCCGCGATCAACATGGCGTAGGTTTTGCCCACGCCCGCCGATGAACCGAAATAGATCCGGAGCTTGCCGCGCCGCGCCTGCAGTTCCTGCCGGTTGACTTTCGCGAGCAGCAGGTCCGGATCTGGGCGTTGGTCGGTCGGTGTTGCCATCGAACGCTATTCTGAGCGAATTACCGCCCGATTACCGCCCGTTCCGGGTTTGGCCGTTTAAAATTTGACCAAGACGCCCGCACCGATGACAACTTCCCGCGTGCGCAGATCCGGGAACCAGTCGGTCGCACTGCAGTTACCCGTGGTGGGGTCCGAGCCGCCTCCGACACAGCTCCCCGGCGATCCGTTGTTGCCCCCCGGAGGCGTCACGCCGCCGGACCCGGTCCAGTACGGCACACTCGAGTGCCGAAAGGTCGCTTCGGTCCACCAGGTAATCCAGTCCTTGGGCATGTACTGCAGGTTGAGTTGAGTGTCCCATTGAAACAGTCTCTGACCCGGCTGCTGTGTGAAGTATGGCGAACCGGTGGCGGCGGTCGCGCCATTGATCGGCGGCGTGAGCGCCAGGTAGCGGCCCGGATTGTTCATGAAGCCGCCGCCGATGGTCACGGCGTACAGGTCGTTGTGCATCCACGTACGGTCGTAGAGCATCATGCCAAAGAAATTGTCCTTATTCTGACCGTTCGTACAGGTGATGCCGCCGCCGTACTGACAGCCGATATCGACGGTGTAGCTGAAGGCCATTTTCGACACGCCGTCGCCGCCGTTGCCGCGCGCATCGTAATACTTCACCAAAACGCTGTCGTCTTCGTGGATGCGTTTCACCTTGGAATAGTCGATCGGCTTGCCTGCTCCCACAAAGGACCCGGCCGGGGCATTGGCAGCGCCGCCATTCTGCGGCTGGCAGAGCGTGTCGACGGTTCCAGCTCCGGTCGGGTTATTCGTTTGGCAGTTCAAATTGTCTTGTCCGATGGAATAGCTGTTGAACACCAACTTCAACGAGTCGTTGGGGATCCACAAGATTTGGCCGCCGACTCCCGGCTTGGAATTGAACTTGGCATAGGATTGCCAGCCATTGATGAGCCAGGGCTCAATTTTCAAATTCTGCGTCGGCCACCACTGCACGCGAAGTCCGTTGAAGAACCAGGGCGTGTTGGACGATACGAAAGAAGGCTGGTAGGTCCAATTGTCAAAGTTGTAGTAGCTGAACAACCCAATGTACGACACGAAGATGCCGGCGTCCACATTCAGGCCGTGATTCACATCGAAGTGATACCCGGCATTCGCCTCAGAGAAGTAGCGGTATGCATCCTGCAGGTCCCATTGACCCACCTCGGAGCTGGCGTCATTGCGGGGCGTGGTGGTGGCGAACATGCCGAACATCGACAAAAAGCGTGCGTGCACATTGTCCCAGTGAAAATCACCGCCCAAGCTCACTTGTTCGATCTGGAATTCCCCGGAGCGGAACTCCTCGGTGGAACCCACGATGGTGTGATCGATCGGGTGATTCAGGCTCTGTAGGTAATTCACGTCGAGGCGGATTTCGGGCGTGAAGAACTTCGTATCGAAGATCGGCGCCTTTTCACGAGAGGTGCCATTCATCCAACCGACGTAACCCACCTGCGCCCATGGCGTCTTCGTGTCGACTTCGGGACCCGCGTCCGGCGCTTGCAGAGCCTCGGGAATAGTCGCCGCTGTCGTCGCGGCCTTCGCTGCGGGGGCCGGAGGGGCGGACGGCGAGGCGCTGGGGGGCTGCGCCGGCAGCACCGGCAGAGGAGGCGCAGTACTGAGCGCCGCCACAGCGGAGTTGGGAACGGACATCAACACATCGTGCCGAGTCGCCTTGCTCGCGACCACCTGCAAGGATGGCACCGAGACTTCGGGATAGCCGTCCACTTGTAATGAAAGAGACCACGTTCCCGGCGGAAGATCAGCAAAGGAGTAGACGCCATCGTTGCCGGACAGCGTTGCGCGAATGGCTCCGCCACCGGCTCGAACCGCGGTGATGGTCGCGCCAGGCACCGGAACCTTGTCCGAATTCCTGACGACACCGACGATGGCGCCGGGCGATTGCCCCGGCGGCGCCGGGGGTTCCGCGGCATGAAGGATCGGCGACATCAGCCCGATGGCCGCAACCGACAGCAAAAGGCGTTTAAAACCGGTACGAATTTTCATCACTGTATCCTCAAATTTTCTTCAGCCATCCCATCGAGCTGACCGATCGAGCGGTCAGCGCAACCGATCGAGCGCGAGATTCAGCTCGAGCACGTTAATTCTTCGCTCTCCGATGAAGCCCCAGAGCCGTTCGTGCTCATGAGAATTGATCAGCGCCTCAACCTGTGCGAGTTCAAGATGCCGGGCCCGGGCCACGCGCGCAGCTTGGTACTCCGCCGCCGCCAGACTCACCTCCGGATCGAGACCGCTCGCGGACGCGGTCACGAGGTCCACAGGAACCGGCTGTTGGTTGTCCGGGTCAGCGTCGTGCAGCGCCTTGGCATTCGCTTTTACCGCGTCCACGAGTGCCGGATTAAGCGGCCCCAAGTTCGAGCCGCTCGAGGCCAAACCGTTGTAGGGCTGAGGGGTGGTGGCGGACGGACGCCCCCAGAAATACTTCGGATCGGAAAAGCTCTGGCCGATCAACGTCGATCCGATGAGCTTGCCGTCCTGATAAATCAGACTGCCTGCGGCTTGATGCGGGAACGCCGCTTTCGCCGCGCCCGTAATCACCAGCGGATACACGATTCCGACCAGCAGCGTCATCAGCACCAGGAGGCTGACCGCGGGGCGCATGAGTCTCATGAACATATCGCTACTCCTTAGGCCCAGCCGCCCGCCACCAGAATCATGTCGATGAGCTTGATTCCGGGAAACGGCACGATGATGCCGCCGAGCCCATAGACCAGCAGATTGCGCCGCAGTAGAGGACCGGCGCCGAGCGGCCGGTACTTCACACCTTTGATGGCGAGCGGAATGAGCGCGACGATGATCAGGGCGTTGAAAATCACCGCGGACAGAATCGCGGAGTTGGGTGTCGCCAGATGCATGATATTGAGCGCGCCCAATTCGGGGTACGTCATTGCGAAGGCCGCCGGGATGATGGCGAAGTATTTGGCAACGTCATTGGCGATCGAAAATGTCGTCAAGGCGCCGCGGGTCATGAGCATCTGCTTGCCGGTCTCGACAATCTCGATGAGCTTGGTGGGATTCGAGTCGAGGTCGACCATGTTGCCCGCCTCCTTGGCCGCCTGCGTGCCGGTGTTCATCGCCACCGCGACGTCCGACTGCGCGAGCGCGGGTGCGTCGTTCGTGCCGTCACCGGTCATCGCCACGAGGCGTCCTTGGGCTTGATGCTCGCGAATCAGTTTGAGTTTTGCTTCCGGCGTGGCCTCGGCAAGAAAATCGTCAACGCCCGATTCGGCGGCAATTGCGGCTGCCGTGAGGCGATTGTCGCCGGTGATCATGATGGTCTTGATGCCCATGTGCCGCAGGTCTGCGAAGCGCTCTTTGATGCCGCCCTTGACGATGTCTTTCAGCTCGATCACCCCGAGCACACGACCGCCATCGGCAACGACCAGCGGAGTACTGCCCTGCCGCGCGACCCGCTGCACGGCCTCCTCGACTGGAGCGGGAGTTTTCTTCCCGAGTGCTTCGATATACGCAAAGATGGTGTTCGGAGCGCCCTTGCGAATCTTGCGCTCGCCCATATCGACGCCGCTCATTCGGGTGTGCGCCGAAAACGGCACGAAACTCGCGCCGAGCGCACTCAGATCTCGCTCGCGCAGGTTGAAACGCTGTTTGGCGAGGACGACGATGCTGCGGCCTTCCGGAGTTTCATCGGCGAGCGAGGCCAGCTGCGCGGTGTCTGCCAATTCCTGCTCCGTCACGCCGGGCGCCGGTAGAAACGCAGTCGCCTGTCGATTGCCGAGCGTGATGGTGCCGGTCTTGTCGAGCAGCAGCACGTCGACATCTCCCGCGGCTTCCACGGCGCGGCCGGAGGTGGCGATCACGTTGGCCTGCATCATGCGGCTCATGCCGGCGACACCGATCGCCGACAGAAGGCCGCCAATCGTCGTGGGAATGAGACACACCAGCAGCGCCACCAGCGCGGTGATGGTGATCGGGCTGCCGACTTTGCTGACCTCAACGGCGAACAGCGAAAGCGGCAGGAGCGTGACGATGACAATGAGAAACACCAGTGTCAACGCCACCAGCAAAATGGTCAGTGCGATTTCGTTGGGGGTTTTCTGCCGCTTTGCGGCCTCGACCATCGAGATCATCCGATCGAGAAAGGTTTCCCCGGGATTCACCGTCACCCGCACCAGCAGCCAGTCCGACAGCACGCGGGTGCCCCCGGTGACGGATGCGAAATCGCCGCCTGATTCGCGAATGACCGGCGCCGACTCGCCCGTGATGGCGCTCTCGTCGACTGAGGCGACACCTTCGATGACCTCGCCATCGGCCGGAATCGTGTCATGGGTCTCCACCAGCACGACGTCGCCCTTTCTTAAGTCTTCCGCCTTGACCGGCGTCGTATGCTTGGCGCCGGGACTATTTTGCAGCACGCGTTTGGCCATGACGGTTTGACGCATGTTGCGAAGTGCGGAGGCCTGGGCTTTGCTGCGACCCTCGGCCAGCGCTTCGGCAAAGTTGGCGAAGATGACGGTGAACAATAGCCAAATGGTGATGGCCAAAATGAACCCCGCCGGCGCCTCGCCGTGTCCGGCGAGCGCCTGGCCGTAGAGGATGGCCGTCACAACCGTGCCCAGATAGACCACGAACATCACCGGGTTGCGCCACTGAACGCGCGGATCGAGTTTTTTGAGGGACTCGAGCAGCGCTGGGCCGATGAGCTTGCGATCGAACAGCGAGAGCGATTGGCGAGACATAGGGGACTCGTTACTTGGCGGCGGCGAGCATGAAGTGCTCGACCACCGGTCCCAGCGCCAGCGCTGGAACATAGGTTAGGACACCGATCAGCAGAATCGAACCGATGAGAAGGGTCACGAACAAAGGCCCATGCGTCGGCATCGTGCCGTCCGTGACCGGGACCCTCTTTTTCGCCGCGAGCGATCCGGCGATGGCCAGCGCTGCGACGATCGGCCAGAAGCGGCCGATGAACATCGCCAGGGCGGTCGCCACGTTATAGAACACCGTGCTCGCCGTGAGGCCGCCAAAAGAACTACCGTTGTTGTTGGCGGCGGAGGTGAAGGCATAGAGAATTTCACTGAAGCCGTGAGCGCCGGGATTGCCGACGCCCGCCTTGCCGGCGGCCGTCATGACGGCAACCGCCGTACCGATCAGAACGGCAAAGGGCGTGGTCAGAATAAAGACCGAGGCCATCTTCATCTCGAATGCCTCGATCTTCTTGCCGAGGTACTCGGGAGTCCTGCCAATCATGAGTCCGGCGATGAACACGCCCAAAATGGCGAATATCAATATGGAGTACAGACCCGTTCCAACTCCGCCGGGCGCGACCTCCCCGAGCTGCATGAGGAACATCGGCACGAAGCCGCCGAGCGGCGTCATCGAGTCGTGACTCGAGTTCACCGCGCCGGTGGAAGTGCCCGTCGCGGACGCCGCAAATATTGAAGAGGCAGCGATACCGAAGCGGGTCTCCTTGCCCTCCATGTTACCGCCCGCCTGCAGGGCGCTTGCGACCTGGTCAATGCCCTGCTTCGCAATCAGCGGGTTGCCGTGTTGCTCGCTGTGAAACGCCAGGATCACCAGCGGCACGAACAGAATCAGCATGGCGGTCAAGATCACCCAGCCCTGGCGGGTATCTCCGACCATTTTGCCGAACGTATAAGTGAGCGCAAACGGGATCAGGAGAATCGCGAAGATCTCCAGCAGGTTCGTCACCGCCGTCGGATTCTCGAACGGATGCGCCGAATTCGCGTTTAAGAAGCCGCCGCCGTTGGTGCCCAGTTCCTTGATGGCCTCTTGCGAGGCGATCGGCCCCATCGGCAGCGTCTGTGTCTGCGTTGTGGCCGTCTCGGTCACGGCGTTGCCCGCCGCATCCTTGATGGGATTCCCGGCCGCGTCAGTCTTTGGATTCTGATAGGTCAGCTTCTCGACAGTGGTCGCGTCCTTGTAGCCGTCGAAATTCTGGATTACACCCTGGCTCGCCAGCGCGAGCGCGAGCACCACACTGAGCGGCAGTAAGACGTAGAGGGTTGAGCGCGTCACATCGACCCAGAAGTTGCCGATTGTCGCGACCGTGTGTCGCGCAAAACTCCGAACCAGGGCGATGGCCACGGCAATGCCCGTTGCCGCGGACAGGAAATTCTGCACCGCGAGTCCGGCCATTTGCACTAGATATCCCATGGTCGACTCGCCCGAGTACCCCTGCCAGTTTGTGTTGGTGATGAAGCTCACGGCGGTATTGAAGGACGAGTCGGGGCTGACGGCCGCGAACTTCTGCGGATTGAGCGGCAGCAACAGCTGCAGTCGCTGCAGACCAAAGACGACGAATGCGCCCAGCACATTGAATAGCAGCAAGGCAATCGCGTACTGCGTCCAAGGCATCTCCTCGGCAGGATCGATTCCAGAGAGGCGATATAACAGTGCTTCGAAGCGGGCGCCCGCGCGCAGGACGACATTCCGCCCGCCCTGCTTGTCGCGTCCGGCTGGCTTGTCACCCGCGAGTCGCATGACGGCCGCGATGTAATTGCCCACTGGTTTGACGCACAGCAGGACGACGCCGACCACTACTGTCAACAGCACGCCGAACATCGTATTGGCGTCCATCAGAACCGCTCCGCGCGTAGCAGTGCGTACAGCAGGTAGCCGAACAGAAACAGCGCCAGCAGCCCTGCAAGCCAATAAATCACGGTCATGATGTCTTTCCGAGACGGCTAAAGGCCCACACGAGACCGTGCGTGGACAAGTACAAAGCGACGATGATCAGTAGATAGATGGCGTCCATTCTCACACTCTCCCGAGGAACCGCAGGAATCGACCTGAACAACAGGACTCATCTCGCGGCCTAAGTGCCTAGTGAGCCGGTAATGCTAGTGCCCGGGATATAAAGTTCTTGTAGATTTTTGCGTTTTTGCAACCGGCATTCGGGATGCTGCCCAGATCCTTCGGGACGGGGCCGGGATCCGGCTTTGTACACTTTATTTACACGATGGCGGGTAACCTGCGTCTTGTATGAACTCGGGTCTGGGTAAATAAGATGCAAGCCTCAATGCTTCTCGCGCGACAGCTGAGCCTGGCTCTGCTGATCATCTTGCTCGCGGAACACGGACATATGCTCGTCGATCGATCCGGCGTGCACTCTGGCTCAATGGGACTGACGCGCCTGGAGCGCGATCTCTCCCGGCGCGGGATTGCCGCGCCTTGCACGGAGATTCGTGCAAAAATGTGCTGATCCGTACCGGAGATCAGCATGACGAGCACCGCAGCGACCGAATCCA
>DATNKC010000285.1:0-17847 GCA_035603615.1 Steroidobacteraceae bacterium
GCGCAGCCGCTTCTCCTCGCCTTCGTATCCGGCGCGCACGAGGATGGAACTGGCATCGACGTCGGCAAATAAATTGTTTGCCGAGTCCAGCAGGATGGTCTCCGGATCGAGATCGATCCCAATCAGATCGTAGCGCGTCACCGCAAGCGGGCCGCCGCTTCCCTGGACGTTGAGGGTCTCGCCCTTCTCGAGGCGCACGTTGCCCCCGGGCAGCGCGGGTAATTGCATGCCCGAGGACTTCAAGAGCGCGCGTGCGTAGATTCCATTGGCCCAGGGGCTGGAACTCTGCGCCAGATACATGCTGGGCGTGTTGACGGTGGCGTGGCCTTTACCGGTGGAATCCACCCACTCGGCGTTCTTGCCCTTGCGGCCGAAATGCTCGGCGATCTTGCTGCCGAAGGTCGTGGAGCCTTTGACGGACCATTCAGTCGGCAAACCCGCCGCATCCAAGGTGATCGATTCCGCGATCGTCGGACCGCGGCCGTTGTTCTTGACGTCGTAGTCGATGGTGGTCTGATCGCCCTTGATTTCAACGGTCAAGTGGCCGACTTTCTTCTCGCCGGAAATAAATGAATAAGTGAAGGTGTCCGCCAGGGTCAGGGAAGGCAGGCTCAGGGCCAGCATGAAGGCAATTTTTTGGAGCACTTGGAACTCTTTGGTGGTGGGTCGAGCGAGAATCTTTTGTGGTCGCGGATTCTAAACGCAAATCACGCTGAGTAAGATAGGGCATGGGTTCGCGCATCGTCTACTCGACCGGCATCGGCAGCCTCTGCCCCAACTGCCGCCGAGCGGTGCGCGAATGCGTCTGCCCCAAAGGTGTTCCGGGTGCGGCCAAGCCGGCCGCCGTGCGCGTCGCGCGCGAGACTCAAGGCAGGGCGGGGAAGGGAGTCACAACGATTACGGGATTGCCCTTATCTCTCGCGGATATCGAGGCGCTGGCCACGAAGCTTAAGAAGCGCTGTGGCTCGGGCGGGACGGTGCGCAACGGCATCATCGAAATTCAGGGTGATCATCGGGATACAATCGTTGCCGAGCTGATCAAAATGGGATGGCCGGCGAAACGATCAGGCGGCTAGCGCGCGACGGGCGCCTGATGCGCGACAGGTGGCCCGCCCACAAGATATATGAGGGCTTTGCGCTTCAATCCCCACAGGCTCTTCTGTATCATGCCGCCCCACTCGCGATAAGAGCTGTCTGGAGAGAGTCCTTTAACTAGGACCGCCGAAGGCGCAACCGCCCGGAAACGCTCAGGCACATGAACGGCAGACTCTCGCGATCTCTGGAGAGCGGTCGCATCAGGCGATCCACCGAAGGGGAGCAGCGCTTCTAGCGCGCAATCTCTCAGGTCTTAAGGACAGAGGGGCGAAGCACGAAGGTGCTTGGCGTCTCTGTATTCGTTCGCCGCGAGGTTGCGATGGGCCTTAAGACTCCGTTATACGACACCCATGTCCAGCAGGGCGCCAAGATCGTCGACTTCGGCGGCTGGGACATGCCGTTGCACTATGGCTCGCAAATTGAAGAGCACCACGCGGTGCGCCGCGATGCGGGCATGTTCGACGTGTCGCACATGTGCATCGTCGACTTGACCGGCGGGCGCGTGCGCGAATTTTTGCGACACCTTTTGGCCAACGATGTGGGCCGCCTCAAGACCTTCGGCAAGGCGCTGTATTCGTGCATGTTGCTGCCCAACGGCGGCGTGATCGACGATTTGATCGTCTACTACCTATCGGAAACCTGGTATCGCATGGTGGTCAATGCCGGCACGCGCGACAAGGATTTGGCGTGGATACGCCGGCACGCGCTGGATTTCGACGTCACGGTCGTAGAGCGCAAGGAATTGGCGATGATCGCGGTGCAGGGTCCGAATGCGCGGCGCAAAGCGGCACTGCTGCTCATGCCGGAACAGCAAGCGGCGGTGCTCGAATTGAAGCCTTTCTTCGGCGCGGCATTTGGCTCCTGGTTCGTGGCCCGCACCGGCTACACCGGAGAGGATGGCTTCGAGATCATGCTGCCCGCCGCGGATGCCGCGGACGCTTGGAACCGGTTGCGCGCGCAAGGTGTCGCACCGGCCGGTCTTGGCGCGCGCGACACGTTGCGCCTGGAAGCGGGCATGAACCTGTACGGCAACGACATGGATGAGAATTTCCATCCACTGGAGTCCGGACTCACCTGGACGGTCGCCTTCGAACCTACGGATCGGGATTTCATCGGCCGTGAGGCGCTGGAGCGCGCGCAGCGCGAGAGCGGCCGCGAGCTGGTGGGTCTGTTGCTCGAGGATCGCGGCGTGCTGCGCAGTCATCAGAAAGTTCTGGTCGGCGGCGGCACGGTCGCCGGCCTCTCGGGCGAAGTCACCAGCGGAACCTTTTCACCCACTTTGAAGCGTTCCATTGCGTTGGCACGCGTGCCTAAAACATCGCAACCAACCGTACAGGTGGACATTCGCGGCAAATTGCACGCGGCGCGCATCGTCAAGCCGCCGTTCGTGCGCCATGGCAAGTCATTGATCGACATCAGCTAGAGGGTTAATCGTGAGCAACAAGATACCAAGCGATCTGAAATACACCAAGAGTCACGAGTGGGTGCGCCAAGCGGAAAATGGCACCTTGGAGATCGGCATTACCGATCACGCGCAAAGCGCGCTCGGCGATCTGGTGTTCGTCGAGGTTCCCGACGTCGGCCGCGCTTTGAGCGCGGGTGAGGCTTGCGCGGTGGTCGAGTCGGTCAAGGCGGCATCGGATGTGTACAGTCCTTTGGCAGGCAAGGTCATTGCCAACAACGGCGCGCTATCGGCCAAGCCGGAACTGCTCAACGAGGATCCGTACGGCGCCGGATGGCTGTTTCGCCTGCAAGGCAGCGGCCCCCTCGATGCCGCGTCGTTCATGAACGCAAGCGCCTACGAGAGTTTCTTGGCGGAAGAATCCAAGTAGGGGGCGCACATGGCATTCATTCCTCACACACCTGACGACATCGCTCGCATGCTGGAGGTCATCGGCGCGAGCTCGATCGAAGATCTGTTCGATGAAATCCCCAAGGATCTTCGCGCCGGTGTCCTCAACGTTCCCGCGCCGCTCTCCGAAATGGAGATCGCGCGGCTGATGACGACGCGTGCAGCGATCGACGGGCGTCCCTTGAATTTCATCGGCGCCGGCGCCTATGAGCATCACATCCCGGCGCCCGTGTGGGCCATCGCCACGCGCGGCGAATTTTATTCGGCTTACACGCCATACCAGGCGGAGGCGAGTCAGGGCACGCTGCAGCTCATCTATGAATACCAATCCATGATGTGCGCGCTCACGGGCATGGAGGTGTCGAATGCCTCTTTGTATGACGGCGCCTCGGCGCTGGCGGAGGCCTGCCTCATGGCCGTGCGCTCCAATCGCAGCTCCAGTTCGCGGCGCATTTTGATGCCGCGCGCCGTCAATCCCACCTACGCGCAAGTTGCGCAGGCCATTGCCGGCAATCAGGACATCAGCTTCGTGCCGGTGGATTTCGACCGGACCACCGGCCGTACCTTGCTGGACGCGCTCAAACCCTTCAGCGGCCAGGATTTCACGGCGCTCGTGGTGCAGCAGCCTAATTTCTTCGGCAGCCTGGAAGAGGTGGATGCGCTCACCGACTGGGCACACGAAAACAAGATCATGCTGATAGCCGTCGTGAATCCCACTTCGCTGGCACTCCTCAAACCGCCGGGCGAGTGGGGCGCGACCGTCGACGGCGCGCGCGGCGCCGACATTGTCTGCGGCGAGGGCCAAGCGTTAGGTGTGCCGCTGTCCTCTGGCGGTCCCTATTTCGGGTTCATGGCGACCCGCATGCAGTATGTGCGCCAGATGCCGGGTCGAATCGTCGGCGGCACCGTCGATGTGGAGGGCAGGCCCGGCTTCACCCTGACGCTGCAGGCGCGCGAACAGCACATACGCCGCAGCAAGGCCACGTCCAACATTTGCACCAATCAGGGTTTGATGGTGACGGCCGCGACAATTTATATGAGCCTGTTGGGGCCGCGCGGCTTGGAAGCCGTTGCGCAAGCCAGCATGCAGCGCACTTACGATCTGGTCAGCGCGCTCGGCAAAGTGCCCGGTGTGAAACGCGCTTTCACGGCGCCGCACTTTCACGAGGCCGTATTGCTGCTGGATCGCCCGCCGGCGGCGATTCTGGCGGCGCTGTCGCGGCGGGGAATCCTAGGCGGGCTGGATCTGAGCGAGCGCTACCCGGAATTGGGCCATGCGATGCTGGTGTGCGCGACCGAAACCAAACTCGATGCCGACATCGCTGCCTATGCCACCGCATTGGCCGATGTGATGAGCGCCTCGCGCGCGGCGGCCTAGGAGAGAATCGATGCAACTCAAGACGCGCGAGCCTTTGATATTCGAATTGAGCAAGCCCGGGCGCGGGGCCGTCACCCAATTTCCGCCGCCGGTTGCCGGGACCGCACAGGTGCCCGCCAATCTGCGCCGGACAAAACAACCGGCACTGCCGGAGGTTTCGGAACTGCAGGCGGTGCGGCATTTCACCCGCCTGTCGCAAATGAATTTCTCCATCGACACGCACTTCTACCCGTTGGGTTCGTGCACCATGAAGTACAACCCGAAGGCCTGCAACGCCTACGCGATGCTGCCGGAATTTTTAGGCAGGCATCCTCTGGGGCCGGAGCCGCAAGGGTTTCTGGCGTGCATGTACGAACTGCAGGAGATGCTGCAGGAGATCACGGGGATGCCCGCGGTCAGTCTCACGCCGATGGCGGGCGCGCAGGGCGAGTTTGCCGGCGTGGCGATGATCCGTGCCTACCACCGGGCGCGCAATGATACGGCACGCACTGAAATAATCGTGCCGCAGGCGGCGCACGGCACCAACCCCGCAACCGCGACCATGTGCGGGTTCGTCGTCAAGGAAATTCCCTGCGATGCGAATGGAGATGTGGACATCGAGGCACTGAAGGCCGTGGTGAGTCCGGCAACCGCCGGCATCATGCTGACGAATCCGTCCACGCTCGGTGTGTTCGAACGCAAGATCGTACAGATTGCGCGCATCGTGCACGATGCCGGGGGCCTGCTCTATTACGACGGCGCGAACTTGAACGCCATCCTGGGCAAGGTACGGCCCGGAGACATGGGCTTCGATGTGATCCACATGAATCTGCACAAGACCTTCTCGACGCCGCATGGCGGCGGCGGACCGGGATCCGGTGCAGTGGGCGTGAGCGCGCGGATGAAGCCGTTTCTGCCGCTACCCATCGTCGGCAAGGAGGGTGCGCGCTACCGCTGGCTGACCGAGCGCGATCTGCCGCAATCCATTGGGCGCCTATCCGGGTTCATGGGGAATGCCGGCGTGAATTTGCGCGCCTATATTTATATGCGCCTCTTGGGCCGTGAAGGCATGGTGCGCGTGGCGGAATTCGCGGCGCTCAATGCCAATTATTTGATGAAGCGGCTGCAAGCTCTCGGCTTCGAAGCGGCCTACCCGAAGCGTCGCGCCAGCCACGAGTTCATCATCACTCTCAAGCAGGAGCAGAAGGCGTACCACGTCTCTGCGATGGACGTTGCGAAGCGCCTGCTGGACTACGGATTTCACGCTCCCACGACCTATTTCCCGCTGTTGGTGCCCGAATGCCTGCTGATCGAACCCACCGAGACCGAGGCCAAGGAGGATTTGGACCGGTTTTGTGATGCGCTGGCATCGATCCGCGAGGAAATGCAGCATGACGCAGAGAAACTCACCTCGGCGCCGCATACAATGCCGGTGAGGCGATTGGATGATGTGCGCGCGGCGAAGCAGCTCGACCTGATTTGGCAGGGAACGGCCGCCTCATAGGAACGGCCGGCGCTGGGCGATGTCCGATCCGAAGGCACTTAAGAGTTAACCAACCCTAGGATCGGCATGTCCCGTATTTCGCTGTTTTTGTCCCTGCTCGCATTTTCGGCTACTCCCGCGTTCACCGCCCCGACTGCTCCGCCGACCCCGACCCCGGCCAAGGCCATCGGCATTCCGAATACGCCCGCCAATTGGGCGCAGACACTGGAGCGCATCGCCACCGGCGTCGTCACCATTCAGATCGACAGCACGCGCGCGTTCGATACCGAATGGAACACCACTGCGCAGGCGACCGGCTTCGTCATCGATGCGAAGCGAGGGCTCATCCTGACGAATCGGCATGTGGTGACACCCGGACCGGTCACCGCGCAGGCGATTTTTCTGAACCGCGAAGAAGTTCAGCTATATCCCATCTATCGCGACCCGATACACGATTTCGGCATCTATCACTACGATCCGGCGAAGTTGCATTTCATTCAGCCGGCGGAGCTGCCGCTGTATCCGCAAGGCGCCGTCATTGGCCGCGAGATCCGCGTGGTGGGCAATGATGCCGGCGAGCAGTTGTCGATTCTCGCCGGAACGCTCGCGCGACTGGACCGCGAGGCGCCGGAATACGGCTATGGCAAGTACAACGACTTCAATACCTTTTATTACCAAGCGGCTTCCAGCACCTCGGGCGGTTCGTCCGGATCGCCGGTGATCGATATCGAGGGCCGGGTCGTGGCGCTGAATGCGGGCGGCGCCACGGGCGCGGCCTCGAGTTTCTACCTGCCGCTGACGGCGGTGGTGCGCGCACTCAAGTATCTCGAGGTCGGCAAGCCGGTACCGCGCGGCACGCTCGAAACTGTGTTCAAGTACACCCCCTATGATGAGCTGAAGCGGCTCGGCCTCAACGCCGGCACCGAAGCCAGCATGCGCAAGGCTTATCCCAGGTTGACCGGCATGTTGGTGGTCGACGATGTGCAACCCGGGTCGGGCGCCGATGGGATCTTGGCGCCGGGCGACATCCTGGTCGCCATCGACGGCAAGCCCATTCCGGAATTCTTCGCGCTCGAGGACGTGCTGGACAATCACGTGGACCGGCGCGTCAAGGTCGAAGTGCAGCGCGGCAGCCAAACGCTGACGCACGATCTGGATGTGCAGTCCATGAGCGCCATCACCCCGGACGAATTCATCGAATTCGGCGAGGCGGTGGTGCACACGCTGTCGTATCAACAGGCGCGGCACTTCAATGTGCCGATCAAGGGCGTGTATATCGCCAACCCCGGCTATGTCTTCGGCGCCGCCGGCATCCCGCGCGCCGCGTTGATTTCATCGTTCAATGGCAAGAAGGTAGAAACCCTGGCGGATTTTGCCGCGGCGTTGTCCGAACTGGCGGATGGGGCGAGGGCGCCGGTGCGCTACGTCACCATCGAGGATCCGCGCGCGGTGCAGCTCAAAGTGATTCGCATGGATCGGCGCTGGTTTCCGGCGCGAGAGTGCAAGCGCGACGATACGCTCGGTACCTGGCCCTGTATCAGTATCGCGCCGGGTCCGGCTCCCTCCGTGGTCAAGCCCGCCTCGACGCAGTTCGCCAAGACCGGCGATCCACGCATGGATCGAATGGCGCCCTCCTTGGTGCTGGTCAATTTCGACATGCCCTATTCAACCTCGGGCGTGACTGAGAAAAATTACCATGGCACGGGCGTCATCGTGGATGCAGAGCGCGGGCTGGTGGCGATCGACCGCAATACCGTACCGGTGGCGATGGGCGATGTGCGCATCACCTTTGCAGGCACCGTCGAGGTTCCGGGCAAGGTGGTATTCATTCATCCTTTGCACAATCTAGCGGTCATCTCCTACGATCCGAAGTCGATTGGCAACACCCCGGTGCGTGCCGCAACGTTGGTGACGCGGGCCTTGAGTCCTGGCGATGATGTGTGGGTGGTTGGACAGCGCGCGGACTCGAAACTTCAATCGCAAAAGACGCAAATCTCCAGCGTCGATGTAGTTTCATTTCCGCTGTCGCGCACGCTGCGCTTCCGCGACAGCAACTTGGAAGTGGTCAGCCTCATCAATGCGCCCACCGATTTTGACGGCGTGCTGACGGACGAGAAGGGCGATGTGCTCGCGCTATGGTCGAGTTTTGCGTTCGAGTCGCAGCGCGAATTGGAGCAGATCAATCGGGGCATCCCATCGGACCTGGTCAGCGAAATGATCAGCGTCGTCGCCGATGGCCGGCCGCTGTATTCCTTCGAAGCGGAATTCGACGTGCAATCCTTGGCCGGCGCCCGCGAATTGGGCCTGCCCGACGAATGGGTGCGGCGCTTCGAGGAACACAATTCGCAGCGGCGTCAGGTGCTCAGCATCAATCGGCTGGTTGCCGGTTCGCCTGCGGCGGCATTGCTCGAACCCGGCGATCTGCTGCTGGCGGTGGATGGCAAAGTCGTAAACCGGTTTCGAGAGGTGGAACGCGCGGTGCAGAACCCCGCCGTATCCGTGACGGTGTGGCGCGATGGCGCTGAAAAGACCCTGCAGATGAAAACCGTGGCCTTAAATGGCCGCGACATCGACCGCGTGCTCATCTGGGCCGGCGCGACGCTGCAGGCGCCGCATCGTGCCATGGCCGCACAACGCGGTATTGCTCCCTATGGCGTATTCGTCTCGTTTTTCTTTTATGGATCGCCGGCGACGCATTACGGACTGTACGCCGGCCGGCGCATCACCGAAGTGGACGGTCAGCCGACGCCCGATCTAGACGCCTTCATCAAGGCGGTCAGCGGCAAGCCCGATCGCGCCTCATTGCGGCTGAAGACCATCAGCTGGAATGGCCAGACGGACGTGATTACGCTGAAGCTCGACAAGCACTACTGGCCGGCATATGAACTCAATCGGCAAGAGGACGGCAGTTGGGTGAGGACCTCGCTCGATCCGCCGGACGTGACGGCGGCACTGGGGTCGGCGGGGGCTCCGTCGGCGCGGTGATTTTGAGCGGTTATAGCGCTTGGCAGGGAGGGTGAGAAGAGTCGAGGCCCGAAGGCAACAGGACCTCGACTCTTCTCACTCTCCCTGCCGAGAGCTCGGGCCGCTCAAATTCACCGCGCCGAGATAGCAGGCCTTAAGCCGGGAGATTCTCGACTAGGGACTCGAGTGCCCGCAGCCAGTGTTGGTAGTAGGTGTCGCCAAGATCGGGGTCGCCCCGTGCGCGCGCCATATCAATCTGCCGCGATAGCGCTTCCGCCCATTGCGGCCAGGTGAATACGCCGCGCTCGTGCAGTGCCAGCGTCATCGCAAACGCTCGCGCTTCCCACGGCTCGTTGAACACGGGATTCTCACCGTCCATGGGAATTCCCGGCAGACCTTTCGGCAACGCGGGTCTCATGCGGGTTCCAGATACGGCTCAAACGCGTCGATCGAAATGACGGAGTGCGGCGCCGGGGCGCGCTCGCCCCAGAGTTCCTGCGCATCGAACGCGACGGTGTAAAGCCACTGCGGCGATTCTCCGAGTGCTCGAGCGTTCGTGTCGGGGAATACGTGTACGCCGTGGACTTGTGCGATCACGCCCTGCTTGCCGCGCGCGTACGCCGGCAGGCGCGTGTGATGATCAGGTGGCGCGGCAGCCGTGCGCACCCGATCGCCAATGGAGAAACGCGCAGGCGCCGTCGCAGGCCGCGACGCCGAAAAGCCTTTTTTGATGGTCGCAATCGCGGTCTCGGCGTGCAGGACCTGTTTCGGTGGAGGGGGCGTATCGCCAAGCACGCCCTTTTGCAACGCCAGCTTTTCCAGCGCCGCCAGCCAGATCTCGTAATAACTCAAGTCGCGATAATTCGGCAGCGTTTCGCGCGCCGCGCGATTCATGTCGATATTCGACATGCCCGTGGGACCCATGGCGACGACCATCGCCATCACGCGCGGCTCCCAGGGCGCGTGAAAGTATTCGCCCTCGGGTTCTTGAACGATGGCGCCCGGCACATCCCCACCCCCTAAGTCGGCGAGGGAGCGGTAAGTCACGCCGCTGATGCCGGCAAGCCGGTGCCGATCATGGAGTCGCGCGTCACGAGGTTTGCCAGCTCGCGCTCGCTCAAGTGATCCGTACCCGCCGGCCGCTGCGGTAGGACCAAGTAGCGAACCTCGGCGGTCGAATCCCAGATGCGGATTTGGGTGGATTGCGGCAATTGGACGCCGAATTCCTCGAGGACGCCGCGCGGATCTTTAACGGCCCGCGCGCGATAGGGCGCGCTCTTGTACCACGTCGGCGGAAGCCCCAGGACCGACCAGGGATAGCAGCTGCACAGCGTGCATACCACCATGTTATGTACTTCAGGCGTGTTCTCGACCGCCACCATGTGCTCGCCCTGACGTCCGCTGAACCCCAATGAGGCAATGGCAGCGGTCGCATCTTGCAGCAACCAGCGCCTGAACTCGGGATGTACCCAAGCCCGCGCCACGACTTGCGCACCATTTCGGGGCCCGATCTTGGTCTGATACTCATCGATCAGAACATCGAGCGCGGCCGGGTCGATGTAGCCCTTTTCGGTCAGCAGGGCCTCCAAAGCACGAACTCGCATTTCGAGCGCACTCGGGGCGCGCTGCGCGTGCGGTTCGTGATGGTGGTGTTCGTGTTCGCTCATGGTTGGACTAGTATAGGGGGCACCAGGAGGGCCAGTCTCATGAATGACGCGTATCTTAAATCTACGCTTCCGGCAATGGCACTCGTGCTCTTCTGCTTGGCTGTGGCGGCCCCTTGTGCGGCTCGTGGCACCGACTTAAGGCTGTACGTCCTCGACTGCGGCCATGCCACTTTCAAGGATATGGGCGGATATTCCGACACCGGCGAATATGACGGCAAATCGGGCGAAATCGCCGTGCCGTGTTTCCTGATCCGCCATCCCAAGGGCGATCTATTGTGGGATGCGGGCTTGGGAGACCACTACAACTATCCCAAGGAGGGCAGCGACGCGGCGCCGGGCGTGCACGTCACCGTACCCGTCACGCTGCTGGCACAATTGCAATCGCTGAAGTTGACACCCAAGGACATCAATTTCATTGCCTTTTCGCATCTGCATTGGGATCACACCGGAAACGCCAACCAGTTTCCCGATTCGGTGTGGATCTTGAACAAAGCTGAGCTGGCGTGGGCGCTGGTTTTACCGCCGCCGGGCGGGGTGCTGCCGGAAACCTGGAGTGCCTACAAGAACGCAAAAAACGAGACAATCGAGGGCGATTATGATGTGTTCGGCGACGGCACTGTGATGATATTGCGCACGCCGGGACACACGCCGGGACATCAGTCTTTGAAACTCAAACTGCAGAAGAGCGGCACCGTCATTCTTTCCGGGGATCTCTATCATCTGCGGACCAATCGACTCTTCAAGCGGGTGCCGATGTACAACACGGATCGCGCCGATACGCTGGCCTCGATGAGCCGTATCGAAACCATCCTCAGGAACACCCATGGGCGCTTGATCGTGCAACACGATCCCAAGGATTTTCAGGGCCTGCCAAAACCGCCGGGGTATCTCGATTGAGCGCAACGCTAGCCTCTGCCTCGCGCCAAGATCTGCCTGAAATCTTAAAGATTTATAACGAAGTCATTCGCACCTCGACGGCCGTGTACACGGAGATCGAGATGACGGCGGAACGCGGCGCCGCCTGGTTCGATGCCAAGCGCTCCGGCGGCTTTCCCTTCATTGTCGCCAAAGATGCATCGGGCATTACCGGGTTTGGGACTTTTGGCGAATTTCGCGCGCCGCCTTGCTATCAGCACACCGTGGAACACAGCGTCCACGTCCGCTCCGACCGCCGCGGTCAGGGCATCGGCCGACAACTGGTAATCGAACTGATGAATCAGGCGGCGGCCATGAATAAACACGTCATGATCGCCGGCATCGACGCCGACAATGCCATATCCATCAAGCTGCATGAAAGCCTGGGGTTCATCAATGTGGGGCATTTTCATGAAGTGGGTTTCAAATTCGGCCGTTGGCTCGACTTGGTGTTCCTGGAGTGTCGCCTTCCTGCTACAAAGCTGTTAACAACTGTAAAACCGCCGACTTAAACCGGAAGCGGCGCTTGCTGGTAGCGGAGTCTTGATATCATGAGGGTGTGGTAAGAGCTACACAGACAGAGATTGAAACCGCGGTCGAGGCGTTGCGCGCCGGCGAATTGGTGGTCTTTCCGACGGAAACCGTCTACGGACTGGGCGCGAATGCAGCCAACCCTCCGGCGGTGCGCAAGATTTTCGAGGTCAAGGGCCGCCCGCCCGATCATCCGGTCATCGTTCATCTGGATGATCCCCGCTACCTGCACCGCTGGGTTTCTAAAATGCCGGCGGTTGCCGAAGCATTGGCGAATAAATTCTGGCCCGGTCCCTTGACGCTGATTCTGCCCAAGGCCGACAACGTCAATGAAATCGTCACCGGCGGCCAGGACAGCATCGGCATTCGCGTACCCTCGCACCCCATGGCACAGCAGCTGCTGAACGCGTTCGGCGGGGGTATCGCCGCGCCCTCGGCCAATCGCTACGGCCGCTTGAGTCCCACCAAACCGGAACATGTGCGCGATGAGCTCGGCGATGCGGTCAAGATCATTCTGGACGGCGGCGACTCGCCCATCGGACTGGAGTCCACCATTGTTTCCTGCCTGGACAATCAAGCCCGGCTGTTGCGGCCGGGATTCATCACCCGCTCGCAGCTGGAACAAGTGGTCGGTCCCATGGCGGTGGGCGGGGTTGTGCCGCGCGCGCCCGGCGACCGCGCCTTGCACTACGCACCCTCGACGCCCCTGGAGATCGTGGATTCGGACGACCTCGAGGTTCGAGCCGAAGAGATCGTGGCGCGCGACGAGAAAGTGGCGGTGCTGGCGATGCGCCCGCCATTGCACACCCAGCGGCATATGACTTGGATCAATGCCGGCAAGAAGCCCGATACCTACGCGCACAATCTGTACAACCATTTGCGCACGCTGGATCGGATCGGCTGTGTAAAGATATTCGTGCAAAGCCTGCCGCAGGACGAGAGGTGGGCTGCGATTCTGGATCGCTTGCAGCGCGCCAGCGGCATGGGAGATGATTCCTTGGAGCTGAGTGTCAGTTAAGCTCCCGACCCTGATGGAACTCGATCCAACGCTTGATCCTTTCTCGCGAGAGGCTATCCAACATTTGGTGGCTCGCTATGGCTCGCCCTTGCTCGTCATCGATGCCGAGCGCGTGCGCCAACAGTATCGGCGCCTCGCCGCCGCGCTGCCGGGCGTTGATCTGCACTACGCCTTGAAACCGCTGCCGCACTCATCGCTGATCACGACCCTCATGGGGGAGGGCGCTTTCTTCGATCTCGCGACCAATGGCGAGGTCGAATTGGTGCGCCGGCTCGGAGTCGATCCGAAACGCTGCATTCACACGCACCCCATCAAGCGCGACAGCGATATCCGCACGGCCTTGAGTTTTGGCGTCACGCGTTTTGTCATCGATAATCCGGACGAGCTGCGCAAGTTCGTTCAATTTCGCACCCGCAGCTCGGTGCTGATTCGTGTTTCCTTTCGCAGTCCCGACGCGCAGGTGGATTTGTCGCGCAAATTTGGCTGCGATCCGGAAGCGGTTGAGGATCTGTTCCAGCTCGCGGCGGAATTACGCATCAAGATCGACGGACTCTCATTTCACACCGGCTCGCAGAATGCGGACTCCGCGATGATGGTCAGGGCCATCGAGGTGTGCCGCGGACTGCTGCAAAGCGCGGCTGCCGCGGGTCATCCCGTGCACTTGCTCGATATCGGCGGCGGATTTCCGGTGCAGTATCTGAAGCCCGCGCTATCGATCGAAGAGTTTTGCGCGCCGATCAACGCGTCGCTCAAGAAATTGTCATCCGATGTGCGCGTAATCGCCGAACCGGGACGCTACATAGCGGCGCCGGCGGCCATCGCCGTCGCTTCAGTCATGGGCCGCGCCCTGCGCGACGGCCGCTGGTGGTACTACCTCGACGACGGGCTGTACGGCAGCTACAGCGGTCAAATGTATGACCACTCGATATTTCCGGTCGAAGCACTGCTGCCGGGCGCGGAAACATTCCCCTCGGTGCTGGCCGGCCCGACTTGCGACAGCATCGATGTGATCCGGGAAAAACTCGACCTGCCCAAGCTTAACATCGGCGATTTAGTGGTCGGCCGCGTGATGGGCGCCTATACCTGGGCCTCGGCCTCCGAATTCAATTTCTTTCCCAAGGCAACGGTGCTGGCGCTGGACAAGGGAAGCCTGCTCGAGGATCGGGACGCATGATCACGCGCCGCCGCATGCTCCTGGGCACTGCCGCGTTGAGCGGTACTGCCGCGTTGAGCGGTACTGCGGCGTTGAGCGGTACTGCGGCGTTGCTCGGCGCGACCGGTGCGGCGGCGGCCGATGCAGGTTCGCGGCGGATTGCGCTGACCAATTTGCACACCGACGAGCGGCTGGATATCGAGTACTTTCGGGACGGTTCCTATGCGCCGGACGCGCTCGCCGCGCTCGAAGTCTTGCTGCGGGATTTCCGCAATGGCGAGAGACACGCCATTGATCCCAAGCTTCTGGATTACCTGGTCGATGTCGCCGGCCAAATCGGCGTGCCGCCGGCGTACAGCGTGATCTCCGGCTATCGTTCGCCGCAGACCAACGAGCGCTTACATGAGCGCAGCAGCGGGGTGTCGCAACACAGTCTGCACATGCAGGGTCGTGCGATCGATGTGCGCATCGGCGGCGTTGATTCTCGGGACTTGGCGGCTCGCGCCGAATCGTTGAAGCGAGGAGGCGTTGGCTACTACCGTGCGTCGAATTTCGTGCATTTGGATACCGGTGCGTTCCGTACTTGGCGTGGCTAGGAGCCGCATGGCAATGAGGACAAAAGGGCTCTTGCTGCTGGGATTGGTGGTGCTCCTGGGGGCCTGTCAACAATCGAACCCGGGGCCTGGGGCAGGTGCCGCGGCCGGCAGCGGCGCCGATCGCGGCGCGGCGTTGTATGCGCAAAATTGCGTGCCCTGCCACCACGAAAACGGCGAAGGGGTACCGAAGGTTTTTCCGAGCCTGTCCGGCTCGCCGGCAGTGCTGGGAGATCCGATCGAACTCGCGCAGTGGGTGTTGAGTCAGAAACGGCCGGCCAGCATTCCTGCGGGCCGCTATCCGACACAAATGCTATTGTTTGGCTGGATGAACAACGAAGACGCTGCCGCTCTCTTGACCTACATCCGTTCGCATTTTGGGAATTCCGCACCCCCGGTGGATGCGGCATTGATTGCGAAGTCGCGCGAAAAATAAATGGCCGTAACCACCATCCATGCGCTGGTCGATCGTTGCCGCGCAACTCAGTTGCCGGCCGCCATCGCCAAACTGCCCTCAGGCTGGGTGATCATGGGCGAACGCCAGGTTTTGCCGGGGTACTGCTTGTTGCTGCCGGATCCGGTCGTGCCGCATTTGAATGCGCTCGACGCCGACGCCCGCGCTCAATTCATGTTCGACATGGCGCTCATCGGCGATGTGCTGCTGGTCGTCACCGCGGCGGTGCGCATCAATTACGCGATCTACGGCAATGTGGATCCCGCGTTGCATGCGCACATTTTTCCCCGCGACAGCGCGGAACCGGAAAACACGCGCACCGCTCAGCCCTGGGCGCTCGATTGGAACGCCGCGCCCCTGTACTCCGATGCCCTGCATGGCGATTTCAAGCGCCGCGTCGGCATGGAACTGCGCAAGCACTACGCTTCTAAGTGATCCGAAGCTTGAGGGCGCGGGTGACTTCCTCGAGATTCTCCAGGGGTGCGGAGCAAGTCATGCCGCTGCACAAGTAAGCCACCGTTGTCTCACCCGGACGCTTCGCCGCCAGCGCGGGCGGCAGCTGCGCATCATTGGGAATGGCGTAAATCATCCGCGTCGGTGCATACAGCTTACCCAAGACGCTTGCCCAGTGCGCGGCGCTTGACGCCTCGCCGCGAACAACCAAGATTTGCAGCGCGGATAAAAAATCCTCGAGCGCGTTCACCAGGCTCATGTGCGCCTGGGGATAGTCTTTAATGCCCGTCCAGGCTGCGCGCAAAGTGCGCTCCGCCGCATCCAGGTAACGGGTCTCGCCGAGCAGGAAGCCCAAGCGGATCAGCATGGATGCCGCGACGCCGTTACCCGACGGGACGGACTCGTCGGCGAAGGTTTTGCTGCGGTGAATGAGCTGTTCGTGATCCTTGGCCGTGAAGAAAAATCCACCGTCGGCTTTATCTTCGAACTGATCCAGCAGCACCTCGGCCAACTGGCGCGCAAAATCGAGATCGCTGCTGCGCCAGCGGGTCTGCAATAACTCGAGCAACGCGTCGGCGAGGAAGGCGTAGTCATCGAGATAGGCCGGCAGGTGGGCGCGGCCGTCCTTATAGGTCGCGAGCAAGCGCCCGTCGCGCCACAGATGGTGCCGGATGAAATCCACCGCCGTGCCGGCCGCTTCAGCCAGGTCGGGCCGGCCCAGCACGCGCGACGCAAGGCTTAAAGCCTTGATCATGAGTGCATTCCAGGAGCAGAGGATTTTCTCATCGCGCGCCGGCCAGACGCGCAAGTTGCGCGCCTTCAACAGCTTCGAGCGCGCGGCTTCGATGAGTTCGGCCACCGTTTGCGCGGACTCTTTGAGCGCGCCGGCAATGTCGTCGAGCGATGCATAGGTATGCAGGTGCCATTCGCCCTCGAAATTGGCGCTCCGATCCAAGCCAAAACGGGCCGAAAAGGCGCTGTACTCGCGCGGCGTCAGCAACGACTGAACCTCGTCGCGCCTCCAAACATAAAACTTCCCCTCGTGGCCTTCAGAATCGGCGTCGAGGCTGGAGTAAAAACTGCCCGCCGCAGAGCGCATGTCGCGCAGCACCCAATCGGCGGTTTCATGGGCAACCTTCGCAAACAAAGCCTCGCCGGTTGCCAGATGGGCGCGCGCGTACTCGCAAAGCAATTGGCCATTGTCGTACAGCATTTTTTCGAAGTGCGGAATCATCCAGGCGCCGTCCACCGAATAGCGCGCGAATCCACCGCCCAGTTGGTCGAAGAGTCCGCCCTCGGCCATGCGCGTCAGCGTCAGGGTCGCCATGTAAAGAGCCTTTAGGTCAGGCTTGGGTGCGGCCGACGTGGCGTACCACTGCCGCATACAGCGCTCGATGCTGCTCGAATGCGGGAATTTCGGCGCGCCTGAAAAGCCGCCGAAGGTACCGTCGAAGGATTTCTCGAGCGCCGCGCGCGCCTGCGCCATCGCCGAGCGGTCGAGCACGGCGCCGGTATCGGGCCGCGGCACGATGGCGGCCAGCGCGGCCTGAAGCTGCTCATTTTGCGCGGCGATCTCCCCGCCTTGTTCGCGGTAGTACTGGGCCACGCGCCGCAGCAGATCGCGAAATGCCGGCATCCCATAGCGCGGCTCCTTGGGAAAATAGGTGCCGCCGAAAAAAGGCTGTTGCCGAGGTGTGAGGAACATCGTCAGCGGCCAACCGCCGGAGCCGTGCGTCAGCATCTGCTGCGCGACCTGATAAATCTTGTCGAGATCGGGACGTTCTTCGCGATCGACCTTGATGTTGATGAACAACTCATTCATCAGTGCGGCAGTCCCCAAGTCTTCGAAGGACTCATGGGCCATGACATGACACCAGTGACAGGCGGAATAGCCGATGGACAAAAGGATGGGCTTGTTTTCCTGCTCCGCCTTGCGCAACGCCGCTTCGCCCCAGGGATACCACTCGACCGGATTGTCCGCGTGCTGCAGCAGGTAGGGGCTGGTCTCCTCGGCGAGATGATTGCGCAGCATCTTCACGGGCCTAGTCGGTTAGAATGACGTTTACTATAGCCGAAGACTGTTCCATGACTGACTCCCTTGAAGCGGCGCAACTGCCCGCGCTGCGCCTCAAGCGCAACGAAGATCGCCGCCTCCACGCCGGGCATCTTTGGATCTTCAGCAACGAGGTTGATACCGGCCAGACGCCTTTACCTAAGTTCAAGGCCGGCGAGTTGGTGCGCGTATTGGCGCACAACGATCGGGCGCTGGGACTGGCCTATGTCAATCCGCAATCGCTGATTGCCGCGCGCAT
>DATNKC010000286.1:0-15468 GCA_035603615.1 Steroidobacteraceae bacterium
CGACGATGCCGGCGACCAATGGAGCTTCGGGTCCTACGATGGTGAGGTCGATATCCTCGGCGATGGCAAATTGAAGCAGGGCCTCGATATCATCGGCCGCGATCTCGACGTTGCCGACTTTGGCTTCGGACGCCGTACCAGCGTTGCCGGGCGCAACATAGACATGCTGAACCCGCGGCGATGCGGCGCATTTCCATGCCAACGCGTGTTCGCGACCGCCGCCGCCGACAATCAACACTTTCAAACCGGTGTCTCTAGTGGCGGAAATGGCGCATCCCGGTGAAGACCATGGCGATGTCGTGTTCGTCCGCAGCCGCGATCACCTCGGCGTCGCGCCGTGAACCGCCCGGTTGAATGACGGCTTTGATGCCGAATTCAGCCAGCGCGTCCAGGCCGTCGCGAAACGGAAAGAACGCATCGGAGGCGACTGAGGCGCATTGCAGCGTCAGACCGACATCCTTGGCTTTCATCGCGGCGATTTTGCTGCTGATCACGCGACTCATCTGTCCGGCGCCGATCCCCAGCGTTGCCTTGTCCTTTGCCGCGACGATGGCATTCGATTTGACATATTTCGCCACCCGCCAAGCAAAGATCAGATCATCGAGCTCCGTCAAAGTCGGAGGGCGCTTCGTGACGGTTCGCAATTCCTGAGCGCGGACGGCTCCGGTATCGCGCGTTTGCACCAACAGACCGCCGGCGACGCTTTTGTACTCCAGCAATTGTGTCACCGGCAGCGACAAATCGCCCGTGACGAGTACGCGCACATTGTCTTTCGCCGCCAATACCACCTTGGCTTCCTCCGAAACGCCCGGCGCCAAGATCACCTCGACGAATTGCTGCTCGGTGATGGCGCGCGCGGTGGCCGCATCCAATTCGCGATTGAAGGCAATGATGCCGCCATACGCGGAGGTCGGGTCGGTGCGGTAGGCAAGCGCGTAGGCGTCCCCAATGCTGCTGCAGCGTGCGGCTCCGCAGGGATTGGCATGCTTCACGATGACACAACCGGGACTGTCGAATTGGCGCACGCATTCCAGCGCCGTGTCGGCGTCCGCGATGTTGTTGAACGATAATTCTCGTCCTTGAATTTGCTTCGCTTGCGTGACGGACGCGCCGATGGCGCGCGGGTCGGTGTAGAACGCCGCTTGCTGATGCGGATTTTCGCCGTAGCGCAAGTCAAGGTGCTTGCGAAACGAGAGGTTCAAGTCTTCCGGAAATGTCGGGGCCGCGCCGCCGATGGCGCCGGTAAAGTAGGCGGAAACCATGGCGTCGTACTGCGCTGTGTGCGCAAACGCCTTCGCGCTCAGCTTGCGGCGCATGGTCAGATTGGTACTGCCCTGATTGGCCGCCAATTCGTCCAGCAATTCCCGATAATCATTGGGATCCACCACCACCGTGACGGAGTCATGATTTTTTGCCGCGGCGCGGACCATTGCGGGACCGCCGATGTCGATGTTGTCGACCGCGTCCTCGTAGGTACAGTCCGCGCGGCTAACGGTTGCCGCGAATGGGTAGAGATTGACCGCCAATAGATCGATAGGCTCGATACTGTGTTCGCGCATGACCGCCTCATCGAGTCCGCGCCGTCCCAACAAGCCGCCGTGAATTTTCGGATGCAAGGTCTTGACGCGTCCGCCCATGATTTCCGGGAAGCCGGTGTGTTCCGCGACTTCCTTCACCGGGATGCCGTGGCTCGTCAACAGCTTGGCGGTGCCGCCGGTCGACAACAATTCGATGCCGCGTCCCTTCAACTCGCGCGCAAATTCGACGATGCCGGTCTTGTCGGAAACACTGAGCAACGCGCGGCGTACGGGTGTGAGCACTAGGAGCCTGTCTGAGTATTTCGCGTGAGCACAGGCTCCCTACTTATTCGCTTATGCCGAACTCTTTGAGTTTCTTGCGCAAGGTGCCGCGATTGATGCCCAGAATGGTCGCGGCACGGCTTTGATTGCCCTGCACGTGGCTCATCACGACTTTGAACAGCGGCTCTTCCACTTCGCGCATCACGAGATCGTACAAATGCGCAGGCTTGTGCCCGTTCAGCGTCTCGAAATAGCATTGCAAGGCCTCTTCGGCCTGTGAACGCAATGGCACGCCCTTGCCATTGACCTTCAGATCGCGGCCGTTGAAGGCAGCCGCAATTTCTCGACGTGATTTCGATTTCTTTTTAGCGACCATGGCCTTAAGTTTAAATCCCCGTTGATTTTTCTTGTCCAAATGTACGCTTACGCAGCGCGCTCCACACCCGTTTCGTAATGCTGCAGTAGCGTGGACAGTTGTTCCTCGGGCGTCTCGATTTGCACGAGACGATTCCGCAAGTCCTCTTGTCCCGGATGCTGCCGAAAATACCAACTCAAGTGTTTACGTGCCACTCGAACACCGGTTTGATCGCCGTAGAAGGCATACAGGTCTTCGAGGTGGGCGCGCATAATATCACGGACTTTTTCCAGCGCTAGCACCGCGCGAATTTCTCCGGTCGCGAGAAAAAAATTGACATCGTCGAAGATCCATGGCCGGCCCTGGGCCGCTCTGCCGATCATGATCCCATCGCAGCCCGTCTCGTCGAGAATTTGGCGCGCGCGCTGCGGAGAGCTGATATCGCCATTGGCAAATACGGGAATCTTTACTTGTGCTTTGATGGCGCGTACGGTTTCGTGTTCAGCATCGCCCTGATACATGTCAGTGCGAGTTCGTCCATGGATGGCGAGCGCCGCTATGCCGCTGTCCTCTGCAATTTTTGCGATGCGCGCACCATTCTTGTGATTCGGGTCCCAGCCGGTGCGCGTCTTCAAGGTCACCGGCGCAGCGACCGCTTGTACGACGGCGCGCAAAATGCGCGCGACCAGCTGCTCGTCCTGGAGCAGCGCGGAACCCGCCAGTCGATTGCAGACCTTCTTGGCGGGACAGCCCATATTGATGTCGATGATCTCGGCCCCCGCATCCACATTGCGGCGCGCAGCATCCGCCATCATCTCGGGGTCAAAGCCCGCAATCTGCACCACGCGCGGGCTGGGTTCGCCGCTGTGATCCATGCGGCGTCGCGATTTGGGCGTGTCCCATAACCGCACATCGGCGCTGAGCATTTCTGAGGCGGCGAGACCGGCGCCGAAGCGGCGGCATAGAATGCGAAACGGCCGGTCGGTCACGCCCGCCATGGGCGCGAGCAAGACGTTGGAAGGCAACGTATACGGACCTATCTTGAGGCTCATCGCTTGGCTTGAGCCGGCGCTTTGTCGTTTGCGCAGGAAACCTTTCTGTCAGCGCCACGCAGGCAGACGTCGATCTCAAATCCTTCTGCGTTTTTCCCCGGGTCCAGGATGTCCAGGGTGGCATCGGCGCGCTCGCCAGGCGCGAGAAGCTTCGCTGTGGGCTTGCCCAGGTATTCTGAAGGCTCGAAATCGCGGGTTCCGATGCTGCCGCCGAAGCGGTTGGCAAGCGTCACGCGCAGCAGCGGGTAGGGCTCCAATTGCGCGGCGGTATTCAAGATGCTGGCGCGTACGCGCAATGTGCCATCGCCGGCCGGATCACCGGTTACGCCCCATTGCCTGAGCTGATAGGCGGACAGATTGGCGGGCGGCGCGACCGGGGCGCCCATTGTGGAGTACAACGCGCGCAGCGATCCTCCAAGCGGTGCGTGTGCCGCAAGCCAATCGCGATTTTGGTGAACGATCTGAGCGATGAGCAGCACGCCGGCGATACTTGCGGCGGCGAGCCATGGGATCAACGATTGACCGGATTCCTGCGGCGCCGGGTCGAACGGCGATCTGCGGCGCCTGATAGTCCGCCTCGGCTGCTCAAGTTCCACGATCGATTCGGCATCGGCCGCGGATTCAATCCCGGAGAGCATTTCAAGCCGAACATCTTCGGGTACGTCGAAGCCGCTCGGCGCGGGCGCAGGACTCGCCGCCACGGAAGCCACGGAAGCCACGGAAGCCGCAGATTGCGGAACGGGCGCGATTGGAACGGCCGTGTTCGGTCGCGCAGCGTTGAATACCTCGATCTCTTCGGGTTCCTCGGACTCTTGCGGCCGTGCTGGGGGCACTCGCGCCCGAACTCCGCGCTTGGTCTCGACGAAAATTCGATCCAGTTCGCCGGGGGGCAGTGTGAATTCCAGCGATGTTTCGCCCGGTTGCTCTGTCGCTGGATCCGAAGACTCCGGGGCGGATAACTCGGACTCGTCGTGCTCATCCCAATCGAGAATTTGCAATCGCGCTATCTCGACTCCCGGAGGAGCAAAATCCTCCTCGCTCGCTGGCGCACGCGGGGACGGCGGGGCGGGCGACCCCAAAATATTGTCGGCTCGTGTTTCCGAATCGAATGAGCTTTCGCCTGAGCTTTCGCCGTGAGTGAACGCGCTCGCATCCTCCGCGAGATGCGCCAGGGCATTGAAGACTTCTCCGCATTTGCCGCAACGCACCTGACCGCCGGCCGCGCGCAGCACTTCCGCGGATAACCTAAAGACAGTCTCGCATTTAGAACATTGCGTAAACACGCTAGGGAGATCTCCGGGCGTGGATGCAGCACCACTCATCCCGCTCTATGACCTGCACCATATCAAAACCGGATGCATATGCGCCTTTTACGGCATAGGCCTGCGTTTTCAACAGCCCGGAGAGCAGCAGGTGCCCGCCGGGCTCGCAGGCCAAAGTCAGCTTGGGCGCCAATTCGATCAAGGGTCCGGCCAAAATGTTGGCCACCACGCAGAAGGCGCTCGGCAGATAAGCTTCGATGCCTTGCACGGTGATGCTCGAGCCGACGCCGTTACGGTGTGCGTTATCGCGCGTTGCAATAAGCGCCTGAGGGTCAAGATCCACGGCAACGACCTGTGCGGCGCCGAGCTTCAAAGCCGCCACCCCTAATATTCCGGAGCCGCAGCCATAGTCGATCACGCTTCGGCCCTCGATGGGCAATGAATCCAATAGCTGCAGACACAGCGCGGTGGTGGGATGCGTGCCGGTGCCAAACGCCAGCCCCGGATCGAGCCGCACAACGATGGCCTGCGGGTCCTCGGGCGCCTCGGCGGCGCGTGGACAAACCCAAAGCCGGCGCCCGAAGCGCAAAGACTTCCAGCCGACGAGCCAGGCGCGTTCCCAAACCTGGTCTTGAACGGCGCGCACACGGGCGGTTTGCGTGACATGCGGCCCCAATGCGGTGGCGAGCCGATCGAGATTCAGCGCCGCGTCGCTGGATTCTTGAAACAAGGCACGCACCAACGTGTCGCTCCACAGCCGCACCTCGCCTGGCTTGGGTTCGAGCACGGGCTCGTCGCCGCGATCGACGAATGTGATGGAGCTTGCGCCGACTTCAAGCAGGGCCGCTTCGACCGCGTCGGAACTCAACGCGGCGAGCGGAAATTCGATTTCATAGAACGTCATCGATGCAACATCCCGGCAGATGTTACTTTAGCCCCAATCGCCGCTCGAGATAGTGAATGTCCGTTCCACCTTGTTTGAAGGCGGAATGATTGAATATCTCCTGATGCAGCGGGATGTTGGTCTTGATGCCTTCGACCACCATCTCCGCCAGCGCATTGCGCATGCGCGCGATCGCAGTATCGCGAGTGTCGCCATACGCAATGACCTTGCCGATCATGGAATCGTAAAACGGCGGCACGTTGTAGCCGGTATAGACGTGGCTGTCGACCCGGATTCCCGGGCCGCCGGGCGAGTGCCACAGACGGATCGGGCCAGGACTCGGCGTAAAATTTTTCGGATCCTCGGCATTGATACGGCATTCCACGGCGTGGCCGCGGATCTGAATGTCGTTCTGTCCGTACGGCAACGGTTCGCCCGCCGCGATCAGCAGCTGCGCTTTGACAATGTCGATTCCGGTGACCAGTTCCGTCACGGGATGCTCGACCTGAATGCGCGTGTTCATTTCAATGAAATAAAATTCGTTATCCTGGTACAGGAATTCCAAGGTGCCGGCGCTGCGGTAGCCGACTTCCCGGACCGCCCTGGCGCAACGCTCTCCCATGGTTTTGCGCTGCTTGGCGGTCAACCCGGGCGCCGGTGCTTCCTCGATAACCTTCTGATGCCGGCGCTGCATCGAGCAATCGCGCTCGCCTAGATGCACCACGTTGCCGTAATTATCCGCCAGCACCTGAAATTCGATATGCCGCGGCTTCTCGAGAAACTTCTCCATGTAGACCTGATCATTGCCGAATGCGGCCAGCGCTTCCGACTGCGTCACGCCAATGGCATTCAACAATGAGGCGTCGGTATGCACAACGCGCATGCCGCGGCCGCCCCCGCCGCCCGATGCCTTGATGATCACCGGGTAACCGATATCCTTCGCGATGCGGAAGCTCTCATCCGCATCTTTACCCAGGGGCCCGTCCGATCCGGGTACGCAAGGGACACCTGCCGCCTTCATGACTTTGATGGCGGAGACTTTGTCGCCCATGAGACGGATGGTTTCCGCGCGAGGCCCGACGAATATGAATCCGCTCTTCTCGACCCGCTCGGCGAAATCGGCGTTTTCCGACAGGAAACCGTAACCTGGGTGGATCGCCACCGCGTCCGTCACTTCCGCCGCACTGATGATCGCCGGCATGTTGAGATATGAGAGCGCGGATTGCGGCGGCCCAATGCAGACGGTTTCATCGGCCAGCAGGACATGCTTGGTATTGAAATCCGCGGTGGAGTGGACGGCCACCGTCTTGATGCCCAGTTCGCGGCATGCGCGCAGAATGCGAAGGGCGATCTCGCCGCGGTTCGCGATGACGACTTTTTCGATCATCTCAAACTATTCAATGATGAACAGCGGTTGGCCGAACTCGACCGGCTCGCCGTTCTTCGCAAGCATGGCCGTGACCCGACCTTCCTTGTCGGATTCTATTTGGTTCATCATCTTCATCGCCTCGATGATGCAGAGGATCTGACCGACTTTGATTTCGCTGCCGATTTCAACGAAGGGTTTTGCACCGGGAGAGGCGGACGAATAATACGTGCCCACCATGGGAGAGGTGACGGTGTGCTCGTCATTGCGAGGCGCGCGTTCGGCGGCCGAGGTTGCGGCCGCTGCCGGCGCCGCGGCCGGCGCCGCATACACCATCGGTGCAGCCTGGGGGGCTGCGACTTGCATCCCGGCCCGAGGATGGCGGCTGATGCGTACCGATTCCTCGCCCTCCGATATTTCGAGTTCCGAGATGCCTGACTCCTCCAGCAACTCGATCAATTTCTTAACCTTGCGAATATCCATCCGCGAACCCCTTCAAATTTCGTTTTAAGGTCAGGTCAGGCGTGCGATGGCGGCTTGGAGCGCAAGCTCGTAGCCGATCGGTCCCAATCCAAATATGCAGCCGACCGCGATGTCGGACAAATAAGAGTGATGTCGGAAAGCTTCGCGCGCGAACACGTTGCTCAAGTGAATCTCAATGAACGGCACCCCCACCGAGAGAAAGGCGTCGCGCAGCGCAATGCTGGTGTGCGTAAAGGCACCCGGATTGATGATCACGAAGCCGACACCGTCACGCTTGACGCCGTGAATCTTGGCGATCAATTCATGTTCGGCGTTGCTTTGGGCCGCAATGAGTTCATTTCCCGAGGCCTGGCACTGCGCTTTGAGCTTAGTCTCGATGTCTTGTAGCGTGGCGCTGCCATAGATAGCCGGCTCGCGCGTCCCGAGAAGGTTTAAGTTTGGACCATTCAAAAGCAAAACTCGGGCCACTTGAAGTCAATTCCCAGCGCGCTGCGCTACAAAGGTCCGCGATAATAACCAGAAATTGAAGTGAAAAGGCAAGCTTCGGCGGCGAACGTCGCCCTAATGCACTTATCCGGTGTTTTTTGCCGCCATGGCCTGGAGGCCATCGGCGATGGCCCGACGCGCTTCGGGGAGGGCAATGCGCTGCTGATTCAGATTCTGGACCTCCGACAGGATGAAATCAGCCTGTGGCCGATGCAATTCGCCCACGAATAAGGCCACGACCTCACCGCGCCGGTCCGTAAAAACGGTGAAGGGAAAGGCTGGCGAGGTCATACCGAATTTGGCGGCGACTTCCAGAGCGTCCTGTTCGCCGATGAGCACGGGATAGTCGATTTTGAACTGTCCGGCAAACCGCCGAACTTTGTCGGCATAGTCCACCGCGATCCCGACGACCGTGAGGTCGCGTCCGGCCCAGTCCGCTGCCAGGGTCTTGAGCAGGGGTATTTCGCGCCGGCAGGGCGCGCACCAGGTTGCCCAGAAATTGATCACCAACGACTTGCCGCTCCATGCGCCGATCGAGGTCGGCTTGCCCGAGAGGTCACTGAGCGCGAAATCGGGCAGCCGCGCCGGAACCACGGGATGCGCCGCCGCTTCCAACACGGAATCCTCATTTGGATCAGGAGCGCTGGCCACGCCCGCCGGCACCGCGACTTGGGGTTCAGAGACCCTGTGAACCGAATGAAACTTCAATCCGGCCCATATTCCCAGCAGGACGACCAATGCCGCGCCGAGATAGCGCAGTCCCGAGGCCTTCATGCCGGCAGGTCGAGTTTGCGGCCCTTGCGTAGCACCAGTCCTGCGAGCAGAAATGCGCAGGCGCCGCCGATAATTGCGCTGCTTTCCCAGGGCTGGGGTGGTTCGCTCGCGACCACGGCAGCGGACCCGACGGTTGGAAAAACCACCTTGGTAATCGGGGGATAACACAGGCCCGCTTCCGCGCAGCCCTGGTAGGTCACCTTGATTTGAATGGGATGCGCGCCGGCATCGATGCGCGAATACGGCACTATCGCTTCGACCTGCTGGGTGTAGACCTGCTGTGTGCCTAAATAGGGGTCGGTCTTGACCGTGCCCGGCGGAAGCTTTGGCGCAGATACGACTAGATCCGGACTTTCCGCCCTGACTTCGATTTTTTGACGATAAAGATAGTAGCCGTCGGCGATGACCCAGCGGACTTTCACGACATCGCCGTCGATCCGTGCGGCGACTCGAAAGGCGACATCGGGCGGCAAAAAATCCGTTTCGTTGGAGTCGATGCCCCGCATCCACCAGGGTTTGGCCTGTGCCGCCCCCACCAGGCCGAGCATCGAGACCAAGAAAAGAGCGATCCCAACAGTGCCGAGAGGTCGTTTCATGCCGGGCACTGTAATTCTCGCAGCGTGGGCGCGCCAGCCCCTTAGTATTGCTGCGATACAGCAAAAATTAAGCGGTCTGGGGCTTGAATCATAACAATTCGCCGCTATGATTAGCAGCCTCTATGGGAGAGTGCTAACAACACCCGCCCTTCGTTAATCAAACCCAATCTAGGAGTCTTGTCTTATGAAGATTCGTCCCCTTCATGACCGCGTGATCGTGAAAAGAGAGGAAGAGGAGCGTAAGTCTCCCGGTGGCATCGTGATCCCGGATACCGCGACTGAGAAGCCCATTTTCGGCAAGGTCATTGCCGTCGGTAAGGGCAAGATTTTAGAGAACGGCGAAATCCGCCCGCTGGACGTGAAGGTCGGCGACAAGATTCTATTCGGTAAGTACAGCGGCACCGAAGTGAAGATGGATGGAGACGAGCTAGTTTGCATGAGGGAAGAAGACATTATGGCCGTGGTGGAAGGCAAGTAAGCCTCCGAGCGACGCACTTCGTAGTCCCGCAAATCAAAATTTAATTAGAGGTATCAGCAAATGGCAGCTAAAGACGTACGCTTCAGCGACGACGCTCGGGCACGCATGTTCAAGGGTGTGAATATTTTGGCGAATGCCGTCAAGGTCACACTGGGTCCCAAAGGCCGTAACGCCGTGCTCGACAAGAGTTTCGGCGCTCCCACCGTCACCAAGGACGGTGTCTCTGTTGCAAAGGAAATCGAGCTCAAGGATAAGTTCGAAAACATGGGCGCGCAGATGGTGAAGGAAGTTGCTTCCAACACCTCCGACGAAGCCGGCGATGGCACCACCACCGCCACCGTTCTCGCCCAGGCGATCATCCGTGAGGGCCTGAAGGCCGTCGCGGCGGGCATCAACCCGATGGACCTGAAGCGCGGCATTGACCAAGCAGTCCTTGCGGCCACCGAAGAGCTCAAGAAGCTCTCCAAGCCCTGCAAGGATCCGAAGGCGATTGCGCAGGTCGGCACGATCTCCGCGAACTCCGACGAGAGCATCGGCAAGACCATTGCGGATGCGATGGCGAAGGTCGGCAAGGAAGGCGTGATCACGGTTGAAGAAGGTTCGGGCCTCGAGAACGAGCTCGAAGTGGTCGAAGGCATGCAGTTCGATCGCGGCTACCTCTCGCCGTACTTCATCAACAATCAGCAGAGCCAGAGCGCCGAGCTCGACAAACCGCTGATCCTTTTGGTCGACAAGAAGATCTCGAACATTCGCGAGTTGCTCCCCTTGCTGGAAGCCATTGCGAAAGGCGGCCGCCAGCTGCTGATCGTCGCGGAAGATGTGGAAGGCGAGGCGCTTGCCACGTTGGTCGTCAACACGATTCGTGGCATCGTCAAAGTCGCCGCCGTCAAGGCGCCGGGCTTCGGTGATCGCCGCAAAGCCATGTTGCAAGACATTGCAGTCCTCACGGGCGGCACGGTCATCTCCGACGAAGTCGGCTTGTCGCTCGAAAAGGCGACATTGAATGACCTGGGCGAAGCGAAGAAGATTCTGGTGGAAAAAGAGAACACCACCATTATCGACGGTGCCGGCAAGGCCTCTGACATCAAGGGCCGCGTCGAGAGCATTCGTCAGCAGATCGAGGAAGCGACATCTGACTATGATAAGGAAAAACTGCAGGAGCGCGTTGCCAAGCTCTCCGGCGGCGTTGCCGTAATCAAAGTCGGCGCGTCGACCGAAATCGAAATGAAGGAAAAGAAGGCTCGCGTCGAAGATGCATTGCACGCAACCCGTGCGGCGGTCGAAGAAGGCGTGGTTCCGGGCGGCGGTGTCGCTCTGGTCCGTGCGCTCAAGGCGATCGAGAAGCTGGTCGGCAAGAACGAAGACCAGACCACGGGCATCAAGATCCTGGCTCGCGCAATCGAAGAGCCGCTGCGTCAAATCGTCACCAATGCGGGTGAGGATGCCGCGGTTGTTCTGAACCGAGTCCGCGAGGGCAAGGGAACGTTCGGGTACAACGCCCAGACGGGCGAGTACGGCGACATGATCGATCTGGGCATCCTGGATCCGACCAAGGTGACGCGTCTGGCTCTGCAGAATGCGGCCTCGGTCGCGGGCTTGCTGCTCACGACGGAAGTCATGATTGCCGAGTCGCCGAAGGAAGAAGAGCATGCACATGGCGCCCCGGGCGGCGGCATGGGTGGCATGGGTGGAATGGACATGTAATACCCCTCATAGGGTTACAGTCGAAGAAAGCGGGCTTCTGGCCCGCTTTTTTTTGGGGATGTGCGTGTCGGGAACGAGGTTTGATGTTCGTCAGATGGTTGTTCGGCGCTGGTTGCATTTAAGCGTTGGTCGCATCTAAATTGAATCAATGGGCATTGAGCGGGTCATGGATAGTAGAGAGCTGTTGGGCGGGGGTACGTCATGAGCGAAGCAGCGAGCCGTCGTTTTTTTGTCGCGGGTTTGACCGCACTGGCGGCCATTTCTTTGATCGACAAAGGGTCGGCAGCAACCTTGTCCGGGCCAATGCAAAGTGGCGACGTGTCGATCGAAAATTTCTCGCCGGCCGGCAAAAGCCAAGGCGTCGTGCGGGTTGCAAAGATCGTGAAGACCGACGCGGAATGGCGTGCGCAGCTCTCGCCGCTCGCGTACGGTGTTGCGCGCCAGGGGGCCACCGAAGTCCCCTTTAGCGGTGAATATGACCACAATAATGCCGATGGCCTCTACCACTGCGTGTGTTGCGACACAGTGCTATACGACTCGAGGACCAAATTCGATTCGCGCACCGGATGGCCGAGCTTCTGGGAACCAATATCAAAGATGAATATCGTCAAGAGCACCGACAAGAGTCTGGGGATGCAGCGCGAGGCGATCTCCTGCCGTCGCTGCGATGCTCATTTGGGCCATGTATTCGATGATGGCCCGAAGCCCACGGGTTTGCGTTATTGCATGAATTCGGTGGCGTTGCACTTTGCGGCCCGCGCGTAGGGCCGAGGAATAGATATGTCACCTCGGAAACTGGGAACTCCGCGACTCACGGCGCTGCTGGGTGTGGCGGTCATGGGGGTTCTTCTGTGGAATTCACCGTTGTTCGGAGCAGAGGCGCCGGTGATCATCCCGCCGCCTGCCGTTGACAATCCAAAGGCAGCGGGTCCCGTGCAGACTGCGGTATTGGCAGGCGGTTGTTTTTGGGGCGTGCAGGCGGTGTTCGAGCACGTGCGGGGTGTGCGGAAGGCAATTGCCGGTTATGCGGGCGGCGAAAGATCAACGGCGGACTATACGAGGGTCGGCACCGGTAGCACCGGTCACGCCGAATCGGTCAAGATAATCTTCGACCCGGCAAAGATTTCCTACGGCCAGATATTACAAATCGCATTTTCGGTGGTGCACGATCCCACTCAGCTGAATCGTCAGGGTCCCGACGTCGGCACGCAGTATCGTTCCGTGATTTTCTACGCCGACGACGATCAGAAGCGCATAGCCCAGGCGTACATCGCTCAATTAGATCAGGCCCATGTGTTTGCGAGATCGATAGTTACCCAGGTAGATCCGCTCAAAGGGTTTTATGAGGCGGAGGGCTATCATCAGGACTATTTGATACATAATCCAACTAACCTCTACATCGCCACGTATGACGTACCCAAGGTCGAAAATTTCAAGCGTACGTTTCCGGAGTTGTATAGCGGCCAGCCGGTGTTGGCGCACAATTAGCGCTGGCTGAGACCCGTCGCGGTTCGCCTGAGCGCTGCGCCGATGACTTTCCCGTAACGGGATTCCTGTACGAAGCCGATCACGCGGAGATTGCCGGGGTCCACACCGGCTTTCACAGGCACACGAAAATCTTGGCTGAACTTACCGCCCGGTGTCAGCGCACCCAACTTGACCAGTTCGAGCAGGACGGCCACATGCGTGAGTGTCTGGCCGCGGTTTTCCCCGCGCAGCACCTTTGACTCGAAATGATCCAGGGCTAGCCCGAGAAAGACGTCGCTCTTATGTCCTTGTGCATTGCCATCGGCCGTCACCGTGCCGCTCAGGAAGGCCGGTGTGCCGGGTTCTATCTTGAGCGAGTCGATACTCACCGGAATCTTCGGGGAGGCCGCCGCATCCTTCAGCAGTTGCGCGATTTTTGGCCGCTCGCTCAAGCGCATCTCTGAAGTGCCATCGACGATGAACTGAGGCGTGTAGGGCTCGTTGCGCCCAAGGGCGCGCTCGTAACCGCGCTGACGGTCGGTGAGCGACGCTGAGGAGAACGGGTCGCGCCAACCCTGGTCATCCCAGTAGTCGACATGCTCGCCAAGCATGATCAGTTGAGCTCCCGCAACCGGTTGAGACTCATCCAATATCCGAAGGAAGGCATCGGCGGGAGGACAAGATGAACACCCCTCCGCCGTGAATAGCTCGATGAGTACGGGCGATGCGGCCTGTTGTGCATCGGTCGCCGAGGCAATTCCACCACTCACCGCCGAGAGCGCCATGAGGAGGATCGTCACGGCTTTTATCGTCCCAGTGGGCATCTGGAATACCGTCAGTTTCGAAATGATGTTCCGCATGACGGCATCAGCGTACTCCGGAACTCAAAGGGAAAAAAGCTGATCGATACTGGACTCCTCAAATAGTGTTGTATTGGTCTCCTCGGCGTTTTTCGGACTCGGGGAGAACGCCGAGAGCGATTCTAAGGTCGCGCGGGCGCCGACATCGATACGAGGGTTTTTTCCGATTCGATCAGCGTTTGATCGGGCCCGGGTAGCCCGTTCGACCAATACACGTGCCATCGCGTCTCGCGGCTGTAGGTCCACAGCGTCGCCGGATCCGTGACCAGACGCATCGTGGTGGCTGACCACAACCGCGGCACGTGACCGTCCGCCAGATGCAAGCGGTGGGCTAACGTGTCGAGGCCTGCTTTGAGAACGCTCGGATCGGGTGCTGCGCGCAACACGATCTCGATGCAAGACGGTTCTGATGAGTCGGGCAGGCAGGGCACGGAACGGGAATACGTGAACTGTATTTTGTGGGGCAGAAAGATATGCGGTGCAAGCGGCAGGAACAGCGCCGCCGTCATGTCGTACCAAACGCCTTGTTCGAGCGTCGCGCCGATCCAAGTTCCGGTTTCGAGATTGTAGTCCTCGGCCGTTCGCGCCTCGAGGGACGCGGGCAGCAACTCGTCTTCAACGGCCGCTTCGAGTCGGCGCGCGAATGGAGTTGAGCGGGCGCCCTTTGAGTCAAGATGCAATGCACTCAGGTCGCGGGCCAAGGTTTTGGCGGCGGCGCGCGCGCGGAATCCGAATCTGAGGTCGGCTTTGCCCTGGTCGAAGTCTCCGTTAATGTTAAGACTAAAGTCGTGAAAATGCGCCAGCATGCCGGCGAGAGAATTCGCGGGCGACTCTGCCAACGACTCGGCAGGTAGCTCGTCGAACTTGAAGTGTGGCTCGTCGAGTTGGTAGGACGCCAGCCAACCCCACCAGTGCATCCGCACCTGACGTCGGGCGGTTCTCGAATCTTGGAAATGCACGAAGTCCGCGCCGGCAAGCTGTGAGACGTCCGATTGCAATGCCAGCGTGGCGTTGCTATCGAACCAACCGAAGGACAGAGTCGCGGAGCGCTCTGGAAAGTCTTTCATCCGCACTGCGACCTGCTCGGGGCCGGCGTCTTCATTGTTCCACTGCAACAGCAGTCGGTAGTTGTCTTCTGCATCGTCCGCAAAACCGTATTCGCGATCCAAATCCAGGGTCGTGCGCAGCGCCGCTGCGGCGGCGGCCGCATCGCCCAGGTCGTGATACGCAACGCTGACGTTGAATTGCATGGTGACCATCGACACCGCATCGAATGCGTCGCGGTAGAGATCGACGGAGCGTTGCGCGGACTCAAGCGCCGCATGCAATTCCTGGTCGCGCACAGCAGCGCTGGCGCCACATGAGGCGCGTGCCGAATGCAGTTGGTACTCGACGTCAGCGGCGCGTGCCAGGCCGGAAGGCAGCGCGACCGCGAGCGCCCGAGTTGCCTGCGCGGCGTCAAGTTGAGCTTGCGCCTCATCCAAATGCGCGCGGCAGTCGCGGCTGTCGAGCTTTGTCAGGAAATTCGCGTAGGCGAGGCGCGTGTTCAGGGTATCGGGTGATTGCGGGTCGAGCGAATTAAAACTGTCGATGGCCGCGGCGAATTGCTTCGCGCTGGTTTCCTCATCGGTCGGTACCGTCGGTTCAGCCGCGAGCGGCAAGGGCGCACTGACCAGAATCCCGGCGAGCAGGACCGCCCGGCCAGCGGTTTTCCTGGCTCTCAAGAGATTTTAAGTGTGGCCCTTTAATTTCTTAGTGGGACCGTAACAGTTGTACCAGGGATTGAACGGGTCCGGTACCTGATCGCAAATGGCACCATACTCACCATTCCCCCAAAAAGCTCCGCCATATTGGGGCTCGCGGCGATGCGGATGGTGATGATGATCTGTGCCGACAACCTTGG
>DATNKC010000287.1:0-3639 GCA_035603615.1 Steroidobacteraceae bacterium
GTCGGCGAGCATTTTCTGCAAGGCCTCGGCCTGCGCGATGTTTCTCGGAAATCCATCCAGAATAAAGCCATTGACGGCATCCGGTTGACGTAGGCGCTCGCGAATCATGCCAAGAACGGTGGCATCGTCGACGAGTTTGCCGGCATCCATCGCCGCCTTCGCGCGCAGCCCCAATTCGGTGCCCTTGGCGCGCGCCTCGCGCAGCAAATCACCGGTGGATATTTGGGGTACGCCATAGGCTTTGACCAGCAAGGCGGATTGCGTGCCTTTGCCGGAACCCGGGGCGCCCAGTAAGACTATTCTCATGCTTTCTTTTGGTGGTAAAAGCGCGCTACCGTACCAGCGGCCGCGCCGATCGGCTATTCTGCGCGGCTTAAATCTTGGGGGGCAGTGTGGCCAGAAAGAACGCGTTTTATGCACAGTCCGGCGGAGTCACCGCGGTCATCAATGCATCCGCCTGCGGCCTGATCGAAGCCGCGCGCCGGCACTCCGGCAAAATCGGCAAGGTCTACGCCGGCCGGGACGGCATCATCGGCGCGTTGACCGAAGACATGATCGATGTCAGCAAGGAAAGCCGCGCCGCCATCAGCGCGCTGCGCTACACGCCCGGCGGCGCCTTCGGCTCGGCGCGCTACAAACTGGCCGGCATCGACAAGAATCGGGCCCAATATACGCGGCTGATCGACATATTCCGCGCGCACGACATCGGCTACTTTTTTTATAATGGCGGCAACGATTCGATGGACACGGCACAGAAAGTGTCCGAGATCGCCGTGCAAATGGACTTTCCCCTCATTTGCGTCGGGATCCCCAAGACCGTGGACAATGATTTACCGATCACCGATTGCTGCCCGGGATTCGGTTCGGTGGCCAAGTACATTGCCGTCTCGACGCGCGAAGCGGCGCTCGATGTGGCGTCCATGGCCCGAACCTCGACCAAGGTTTTTGTGCTCGAAGTGATGGGACGGCACGCCGGCTGGATCGCGGCGGCGGGCGGTTTGGCTGCGGAAAAGTCCGGCGACGCGCCGCACATCATTTTGTTTCCCGAAATCGCGTTTGATCGCGAGGCCTTTTTGGAAAAGGTGAAAGCCACGGTCGAGAAACGCGGTTACTGCGTCATCGTGGTCTCCGAAGGCGTGCAGGACGCCGACGGCAAATTCCTCGCCGAGGCCGGAACCAAGGACGCGTTCGGCCATGCCCAATTAGGCGGCGTGGGTCCGGTGGTCGCGCAGATGACCCAGCAAGCCTTCGGCTACAAATTCCACTGGGCGGTAGCGGACTACCTGCAGCGTTCGGCGCGCCACATTGCATCCAAAGTCGACGTGGAGCAGGCGTATGCCGTCGGCAAGGCCGCGGTCGAGCTGGCGCTGAAAGGCAGGAACGCCGTCATGCCGGTCATCGTCAGAAAGTCCTCCAAACCCTATCGCTGGAGCATCGGCGAAGCGCCCCTGTCCGCCATTGCCAATCAGGAAAAAAAGGTGCCGCGCGATTTCATTACGGCCGACGGCTTTGGCATCACCACCGCCTGCCGGCGCTACCTATTGCCCCTGATTGGAGGCGAAGCGTACCCTCCATACCACAACGGCCTGCCAGCTTATGTCACATTGAAGGGTGCCAGCGTTCCAAAGCGCCTGCGGACCCCGTTTGTGATATAGTCGCGTCGCTTTTTTTGACGTTAAACTCTTAGTTTTCAATAACATAAGCCCCGAAGGGAACCCACATGACTCTTGATAATGCGCTATGGCTTGCGATTGCAGCCGGTGTCGTTGCAATCCTCTACGGCGTCATTTCAGTACGCTGGATATTGAAGCAGCCTGCGGGCAATGCCCGCATGCAAGAAATCGCCGCGGCCATTCAGGCGGGCGCGCGCGCCTACCTGAACCGCCAGTACTCCACCATCGCGATCGTCGGCGTCATTCTGTTTTTGGCGATTGGATTTGCGCTCGACTGGGCGACGGCCGGCGGCTTCGCAGTCGGCGCGATCCTGTCCGGATCGGCGGGCTACATCGGCATGTTCATCTCAGTGCGCGCCAATGTGCGCACCGCGCAAGCTGCCCACCATGGCGTCAATGCGGCGCTGAAGGTGGCGTTCCGCGGCGGCGCCATCACCGGCATGCTGGTGGTGGGCTTAGGGTTGCTCGGCGTCGCCGGCTATTACTTTGTCATGCTCAACGTCTTGGGCGATGCCGATACGGCATTGCGCTCGCTGGTGGGCTTAGCCTTCGGCGGTTCCCTGATTTCGATTTTCGCGCGCTTGGGCGGCGGCATATTCACCAAGGGCGCCGATGTCGGCGCGGACCTGGTGGGCAAGGTCGAGGCCGGTATTCCCGAAGATGACCCGCGCAACCCGGCGGTCATTGCGGACAACGTCGGCGACAATGTCGGCGATTGCGCCGGCATGGCGGCCGACCTGTTCGAGACCTATGCGGTGACGCTGGTCGCAACCATGCTGCTCGGCGGCCTGGTGATGACCGACTTGGGTACGAAAGCAATATTGTTTCCGCTGGTGCTGGGTGCGATTTCGATCGTCTCCTCCATCATCGGCACCTTCTTCGTGTCGACGCGCGAAGGCGGCAAAATCATGAACGCGCTGTACAAGGGCGTGATCGTCTCCGCGGTGCTTTCCGCCATCGCTTTTTACTTCGTGGCGCAAAACATCATGGGCGATCATGCCATGAGGATGTGGCTGTGCACGCTGGTGGGATTGGCGCTCACGGCGGCCATGATTGTGATCACCGAGTACTACACCGCAACCGAGTACAAGCCGGTGCAGCACGTGGCGGCAGCCTCGCAAACCGGTCATGCCACCAACATCATTGCCGGACTCGGTGTGTCGATGAAGGCCTGCGCCCTGCCCGTCATTGCCGTGGCTTTGAGCATCTGGGCTTCCTACCAGCTCGAGGGTCTGTATGGCATTGCCATCGCAGCCACCGCCATGCTGTCCATGACCGGCATGATCGTCGCGCTCGATGCCTACGGCCCGATCACGGACAACGCCGGCGGTATTGCCGAGATGGCGCATTTGGACAAGAAAGTCCGCGATGTCACCGATCCTTTGGATGCCGTGGGCAATACCACCAAGGCCGTGACCAAGGGTTACGCCATCGGCTCGGCGGGTTTGGCCGCGCTGGTGCTATTTGCCGATTACACCCACAAACTGGGCGAAGTGCTGGGCCACACGACGAGCTTTGATCTGTCGGACCCGGCGGTCATCATCGGTTTGTTCATTGGCGGACTCGTGCCGTACCTGTTTGCCGCCATGGCGATGGAAGCGGTGGGCCGCGCCGCCGGCGCGGTGGTCAATGAGGTACGGCGTCAATTCAAGGAAATCGCGGGGATTATGGAAGGCACGGCGAAGCCTGATTACTCGCGCGCCGTGGACATGCTGACCAAGGCGGCAATCAAGGAAATGATTATCCCGTCGCTGCTGCCCATCCTCGTGCCCATTGTGCTCGTGTTCATCATGAATTTCTTGATGGGCCCGGGCTCCGGCGTTCAAGCCCTGGGCGGACTGCTGATCGGCACCATCGTCACCGGCTTGTTCGTCGCCATCTCGATGACCACCGGCGGCGGCGCGTGGGACAATGCCAAGAAGTACATCGAGGAAGGTCACTTCGGCGGCAAGGGATCCGACGCGCA
>DATNKC010000288.1:0-13401 GCA_035603615.1 Steroidobacteraceae bacterium
GCGCTGGTGCGGCTCAAGATCCCGGCGATCGCGTTGTTTCCCTTTACACCGGAGGCCAAGAAAACCCTGGACGCGCGTGAAGCCTGGAATCCCGAAGGCATCGCTCAAGTTGCCGTCAGGGCCGTTAAGAAGGAATTCCCAACCCTGGGCGTGATCACCGACGTGGCGCTCGATCCTTTCACCACGCATGGACAGGACGGCATCATCGACGAGCATGGGTACGTGATGAACGACGTCACCGTCGAAGCACTGGTGCGCCAGGCACGCTCGCATGCGGATGCCGGCGCCGATATCGTCGCGCCGTCCGACATGATGGACGGACGCATCGGCGCGATCCGCACGGCGTTTGAATCGGCCGGGCTCGTGCATACGCGCATTCTTGCCTACGCGTCCAAGTACGCGTCGAGTTTCTACAGTCCGTTTCGGGACGCCGTCGGATCGGCTGCGCAGCTGGGAAGTGGCGGCAAACACACTTATCAAATGGACATCGGGAATTCCGACGAGGCACTGCGTGAAGTCGCACTCGATATCAGCGAAGGTGCCGACATGGTGATGGTCAAGCCGGGGTTGCCGTACCTGGACATCGTGCGTCGGGTAAAGGATAAATTTGGAATGCCCACCCTGGTCTACCAGGTCAGCGGCGAGTACTCGATGATCATGGCCGCCGCCGGCAACGGCTGGTTGAATGAGCGCGCCGTCGCGTTGGAGGCACTGATGTGCATCAAGCGCGCCGGGGCCGACGGTATTTTGACCTATTTTGCGAAACGTGCCGCGGAGTGGCTTGCCTAAGTGAACTCGAGTGTGGGGTCAGAGGCGCCGGATCAGTACGGAGTTGCGGGTCATCCCATCTCCCACAGCTGGTCGCCCTTCATACATGGAATGTTTGCCAAAGCGACGGCGCAAAATTTGGTCTATCGATTATTCGACATTCCGCCGGAGGGTTTTCGCCGCGAGGCGCTGCGCCTGTTCGCCGGCGGCCTGAAGGGCCTCAATGTCACGTTGCCGCACAAGCAGGCCGCTGCAGAGCTGGTGAACGAACTCACGCCGCGTGCGGAGCGCGCCAAAGCCGTGAACACCATCGCGTTTTTCGAGCAGACCTCCCTGTTGGGCGACAACACCGATGGGCTGGGGCTGATGGCCGATCTCGAGAACAATCTGGGACTCGCCCTCACCGGCAAGCGCGTGCTCATTCTCGGCGCCGGCGGTGCGGTTCGCGGCGTGCTCGGCTCGTTGATGGAGCGGGAGTTGCGTGAGATCGTCATTGCCAATCGCACGCCGGAACGCGCTCGCAAGTTGGCGGCGGAATTCGCCGACCTCGGTGAAATTGCCGGCTGCGGCTTCTCCGAGGTGGAGGGTCCGCCGTACGATTTGATCATCAACGCCACGGCAGCAAGCCTGCAGGGCGAGATGCCGGAGATGCCGGTCGGGCTGGTGAGCGAGGAAAGCATTTGTTACGACATGGCCTATGGCCGCGGGCATACCCCGTTTACGTTGTGGGCGAAATCCCTACACGCAGCACGTACTCTCAAGGGATGGGGCATGCTCGTCGAACAAGCCGCCGAGTCTTTTCTACTTTGGCGCGGAATACGCCCTGACACGGGACCTGCGCTCGAGGCATTGGCACAGCACGCTTGACTCGCGCGTCGGCACGGTGAAATTGAGCGGGCGCCCGCATGGCCTAGGGGACCGTCGGTCGGGTGGGCTCATGCTCACTCGTACGCAGAAAATCTCGTGTCGCCTAGCATCCGCCGTTAGCAATCGGCATGTGACATCGATCGGCCTAGCAAGCGCTAAGCCAATCAAAGTCACATAGCCGCGCGACTACCGCATCGTCACCAATTCTTCGGCGCTGGTCGGATGGATGGCCACCGTGTCGTCGAAATCCGCCTTGGTCGCCCCCATGCGAATCGCGACGGCAAATCCCTGCAGCATTTCGTCGGCACCTAATCCCAAGATGTGGCAGCCGACGATCCGCTGCTCGGGCCCGACACACACCAGCTTCATGTCGGTGTGAGTTTTTCGCGTCGTGAGGGCGTGATACATCGGCGTGAAATCCGCTACGTAGACCTTCACCGCATCGCCGTACTGCGCGCGAGCTTCCGCTTCCGTCGCGCCGACGGTGCCGATCGGCGGATGGGTGAAAATCACCGTCGGTATCAGGTTGTAATCCAGATGCCGCGAAGCTTGACCCCCGAACAAGCGATCGCTCAGGCGCCTGCCTGCGGCGATGGCCACGGGCGTCAGGGCCGCGCGGCCGGTCACATCGCCGATCGCATAGACACCGGCCGCATTGGTATTCTGAAAACCATCCGTGACGATGAAACCGGAGTCATCGAGCGCGACGCCGGCCGCTTCCAAGTTGAGCCCGGCGACATTGGCGTCCCGGCCGATCGCCCACAGTACGCAGTCAAAGCCCGCAAACTCGCGCCCATCCTCCGCTACCAGAGTCTTCTTGCCCGACGACTCATGCACCGCGGCCGGTATGGCGCGCTCTTGGACGATCATGCCTCGGGCGCGAACTTCCCGCATCAGCGACTTGCCGAGCATGACATCGAAGTTTGTCAGCACGCGGTCCTTGCGGATGAACTGCTCCACGTGACTGCCGAGTTCTTGAAAGGATGCCGCCAGCTCGCAGGCAATGTAGCCGCTGCCGACCACAGCGACCCGCTGCGGCCGGGATTCGAGCTCAAAAAAGCCGTCCGAGCTGATCCCCAGCTCGGCGCCGGGAATTTGCGGCAGCATCGCTTTGCCGCCGGTCGCAATCACCATGTGGCGGGCGCTGAAGCGCTGGCCATTGACCAAAACGGTGTGCGCATCCACGAACCGCGCGGTCCCGCGCACGTACGCCACCCCTTTGGCCGCCAGATTGCGTTCGTAGATGGCGTTCAAGCGCAGCACATACGCATCGCGCTTGGCTTTCAATAGCGCCCAGTCGGACTCGCCCACCGTGACCTTGAAGCCATAGTCGTTTGCATCGTGCAAGCTCAAGGCGACGCTCGCCGCATTCCACATGACTTTCTTGGGGACGCAGCCCACGTTCACGCAGGTGCCCCCCAGGCGGTGCGGCTCAATGACGGCCGTCTTGGCGCCGAACCCAGCCGCGCGCTGCGCGCAGGCAAGGCCGCCGCTGCCGCCGCCGATGCTGATGAGATCGAATACTTGCTCGGACACGATCGGTTCTAGCCTCCAAGGGATGCTCGCGAGGTCCTTTGCCGGACGCTCGCCAAGGTCAATGATACGTGTTCGCATGCCTTATCGCCCGTGGCCGGATGCCGGGGCGCGTCTGATAGAATTGAGTGGTGAACAATCCACTTTTAGAACTCGGCGCACTGCCGGACTTCGGACGTATTGAGGCGCGCCATGCGCGTCCCGCCCTTGAAGAGGTGCTGGCGCAGAACCGTGCGCGCCTCGCGGAACTGACTGCTCAAGAAAACCCCACCTTCGCTTCGCTGGTGGTGCCGGTCGAGGAGCTGAGCTACCGTTTGAGCCGCGTTTTTAGCCCGATATCGCATTTGAATGCGGTTGCGAATTCCACTGAAATGCGCGAGGCGTACAACGAATGCGTGCCGCTGCTGACCGAATATTCCTCTGAGCTGGGCCAAAACGCGGCATTGCAGGCCGCCTACGCGCATGTCTTGAAAACGGAGGGCCCGGCGCTGGATCCCTCGCAACGCAAGCTGTTGGAGAACGCGCTGCGCGATTTCCGGCTGGCCGGCGTCGACTTGCCGGACGATCAAAAAACCCGCTACCGCGAAGTAGCGCAGCGGCTGGCGCAATTGGCAACCAAGTTCTCCGAGAACGTGCTCGATGCGGCGCGCGCCTATACCCGCACCGTCACCAACAGCGCGGAGCTGGCCGGTCTTCCGAGCAACGCCATCGACCGCGCCGCGGCCGACGCGCGCGAGGCCCGCCAAGCGGGTTGGCTGTTCAAGCTCGATCAACCCACCTATATGACCGTGATGTCCAGCGCCGAAAATGAACAACTGCGCCGCGACATCTACGAGGCCTGGATCACGCGCGCCTCGGAAACTGGCCCCAGCGGCGGACGCTTCGACAACTATGGCATCATCGCCGAGATCCTGCCGCTGCGCGACGAGCTCGCCAAGCTGCTGGGATTCGCTAATTTCGCCGACTATGCGCTGGCGACCCGCATGGCCAAAAGCAGCAAGCAGGTACTGGCTTTCCTCGATGACTTGGCGCGGCGCTGCAGGCCGGCGGCACGAGAAGAGTTCTTGGGGCTGGAAGAGTTCGCCGGCCGCAAGTTGAACGCCTGGGACATCGCCTACTACGGCGACCGGCTGCAAGAGAGCCGCTTCAAGGTCTCGCAGGAGGCGCTGCGCCCTTACTTTCCGCTGCCAAAGGTACTCGATGGCCTGTTCGTTCTGACGCAGCGTCTCTACGGGATCAGCGTCCGCGAGCGCACCGATGTCAAAGTCTGGCATCCGAGCGTGCGCTTCTACGATCTGCTCGACAAAGATAATCGCGTCGTCGCGGGTTTCTTTCTCGATCCCTACTCCCGCGCCGAAAAGCGCAACGGCGCCTGGATGGACGAATGCGTGGTCGCCAAGGCGCTGCCTTCGGGCACGGCGCTTCCGGTCGCGCAGCTGGTCTGTAATTTCACCGCGCCCGTGGGCCCGCAGCCATCGCAGCTGACGCACGATGAAGTGATCACACTGTTTCACGAGTTCGGTCACGGGCTGCACCACATGCTGACGCGCGTGGCTTATCCCAGCATCGCCGGAATCAACGGCGTCGCGTGGGATGCGGTCGAACTGCCGAGTCAGTTCATGGAAAACTTCGTCTGGCGCGCGGAAGTTTTGCCGCTCATTTCGGCGCACATCGACACCGGCGAGCCGCTGCCGGTCGACATGCTGCAGCGTCTGCTCGGCACGCGCACCTTCAACGCCGCGCTTGACACGCTGCGGCAGATCGAGCTCGCGACCTTCGACTTTGAGCTGCACGTCAATTTCGATGCCAAAGTGGGCGCAAATGTCGCCGCGACCCTGGCGGCCGTGCGGCAGCGAGTCGCGATTGTGCCGGCGGCGCCCTTCAACCGGATGCCCGCCAGCTTCGCGCATATATTCGCGGGGGGCTACGCCGCCGGTTACTACAGCTACAAATGGGCCGAGGTGCTGGCCGCCGATGCATTCGAGGCGTTCGAAGAAGCCGGTGTTTTTGACGCCAAGACGGCGGCCCGGTTTCGCGACTCCATCCTCAGCAGAGGCGGCAGCGTGGATGCGATGGACGCATTCGTCCGCTTTCGAGGACGCCAGCCGGACGTGCGGCCCCTACTCAAGCAAACGGGCATCGCCGCGTGAAGTGGCTGGCCGCGCTGCCGCTGGCGCTGCTGTCGATCAAGGGTATGGCCGCCACCGCTTATGTGAGCGATGAGCTGGTGCTCGGGGTCTATTCGGAAGAAAACAACCAGGGGCAACGCTTGGCGACCCTGCATTCCGGCGCCAGCCTGGAGACGCTGGCCCAAGACGGTGATTTCACTCAGGTTAGATTGAGCGACGGCACAACCGGTTGGGTAAAGTCCGCGTTTTTGACCGCCAAGGAGCCGGCCGTCGTTCGGGTCAAGCAGCTCGAGGAGGAGTTGGATCAGAGTCGTGCCACCACGCCGGCGCTGGCGGAGGCAGCCGCGCGCAGCGAAGTTCAGAGGCTTAAGCTCGAGCTTGCCGCGAAGCAAAGCGAGCTGGACTCCATGCGTGCCGGAGGATCCGCGCCGGTAGCGGCCACGGCGCCCGAGTCAGGCGCGTTGGCGGCAATTCATGCGGCCGCAGCACCCCGATGGCCGGTGATCGCCGGCATCGCGGTTGCCATCGGTTTGGCATGCGGCTTTTGGCTGGGATTTGCCACCCTGGCGAGGCGCGTGCGCCGCAAATTCGGGGGCATCAAAGTTTACTAAATGCCGAATTTTCTCCGGCTATTGACCTAATACTGTGAGCTAAGTCCGTAAGGAGAAGCAGGCACGTAGCGCCACCGACCGCTTGGGCCTAAACTCCCGTTGATGTACGACCTCAGACGTAATGATTTCGACGTCGCGAATTCCGTTCAAGTCAGCTCCACCGCAGCGGTCAGCACCGCCGTCCGTGAACTTTTTACAACCGCGTGGGCGGCGGAACACTTCGACAAGGTCGCGGTTGCTTTTGAGGACTTCGACAAGCTCTTTACGGGCCGCATGCCGGGGTATCACGGCGTCGATACGCTGTATCACGATCGCCAGCACTCTCTGGACATGACGCTCGCCATGGCGCGGCTGCTGATCGGCTATGAGCGTACCGTCGAGAGCCGCCTGCGCTTCGGCGCCGAGCGCGCCAGCCTGGCGTTGGTCACTTCGCTGTTCCATGACGCCGGCTACATTCGGGAATTCGATGATCGCCAGCATAGCAATGGCGCTGAATTCACGCTGTATCACGTCACCCGCAGCGCGCGTTTTCTGGCGCGCTATCTGCCGAGCATCGGCATGGAAAACTGGGTGCCCGTCGCCACGCGAATCGTGCATTTCACGGGTTACGAGATCAAGCTCAATATGATCCAGCTCGCCGATCCCAAGGATAAGAAACTGGGGCACCTGCTTGGAACGGCGGACTTGATCGCGCAAATGGCCGATCGTTGCTACCTCGAGAAGTGCCGCGATCGGCTTTATCCGGAATTTGTACTGGGCGGCGTCGCCGCCAGCACCGTCGACGGGTCGCTGCGCGTCCGCTACAGCTCGGGTTTGGATCTGTTGCGCCAGACTCCCGAGTTCGTGCGCGAAACTTTCGTTGCGCGCCTGGAAGGTGAGTTCGAGCACGCCTACCGCTACGTGGAATGTTTGTTCGCCGGCAAAAATCCTTATCTTGAGGCCATCGAACGCAATCTGGGCTATTTGCATCGCGTACTGCGCACGGAGCGCTGGCCGATGCTCAGGCGCAATCCGCCGCTCTTTACCTCCGAGGACACGCAGATCAATCAGGTTCGCGGCTTGATGCTGAACCGGCTCAAAGCGCTCTGGGCTTAGTGATCTAAGGCAGGTCGATAGCCGCCACGTAGCGCGCGTGCAGCTCGTCGAGAGATTCAAGCACCTCATCCTTTCCCAGCAGCGGCGCGGCCTCAATGGCGTTGCGCAAAACCTGCGCACTTAAGCGCCGTCGGGCTCTTTCCGCAATCGGCGCGAAGCTAAAATGCCAGGGCTCCGGCTGCACGCCGGAACGCACGCCCTGGAAGGGACGAAAAAATCCGAAGCGTGGCGCATTCGCGTCCAGCCAAAGATTTAAGGGAGCAAACGGTCCACCCGGTGCAAACTCCTCGCGCGTCAGCTTGATCTGATAGCCCGCTTCGCTCAGGCCGCGATCCACGAGATCCACATCCGTGCCCCAGTGATGGCGGCTGGCGCCCGGCAGCGCCGACCACAGCAAAATGGCGTCGATCCGTTGCCGCGGCGTGAGCGTCGCGGCGTCGAGTTGGGCGCCGGAGGCGTCCAGCATCGGCCGCTCGCCGCTGAACTTGCCATTCCAGATGGCAAGTTGGCGGCCGAAATCGCGAAAGCTGCTGATGGCCACCAGGTCGATTCCCGCGTCTCGGGCCGCGCGGCGCAGATTCAGAAACGGCGTCACGATCTGGGCGTGCAGCAGACACGGGGGATCGGCAACGGCGGCAATATGCGTGCGCGCTTGGCCCGTGAGCTCAGTCTCATTCACGAGGCAACGCCGCGTGTGGCGGCGAATTCAGCCACTTGGTCGAACACTCGGGCGAAAATGCCCACTTCCTGGGCGCCCGAGATCGTGTACTGACCGTCGAATATGTAAGTCGGAACGCCGGTGATTCCGAGCACGGCCGCGTGGCGCTCTGCCGCGACAACACCATCCTGCCCCACCCTCAAGATCAGCGCGTTGCGCGCTTCCGCCTTGTTCAAGCCCACCTCACCGGCCAGTCGTACCAGCTCGTCAGGATCGCCGACGTCGCAGCCTTCTTCGAAATAGGCGCGCATGATGCGATCTTTGACTGCCGCTTGCAGTCCGCTGCGCGCCGCATGCGCGATGAGAAGATGCGAACGGCGGGTGTTGGGGATGCGGCTGATCAGCTCGAAACGGAAATGAATGCCGCTAGCCTCCCCAAGGCGCTCGAGCTCTACGTGCGCCTGCTCGAGGCGAGCTTGATCCGGCATTTTGGCCGCCATGTAGGTCTCGCGATCCACGCCCTCGACCGGCACGTCGGGGTTCAACTCGAACGGCCGCCATACGACCACGGGTTCGTATTGAGGGCGCGCCGCGACCGCGAGGTCGAAACGCCGCTTCCCGAGGTAACACCAGGGGCAGACGGTGTCCGAATAGATATCAATACGCATATGAGCCGCCCATGAAATTCAATTGTACCCTCGCCCCTTGTGAGGATGGCCCTGAACAGGCCTTATGGGGGTTGGCCTGAACAGGTATGATTATCGGCTAAGAGACCTGGAACTAGACAACCGATGGCACGAAGCCTCAAAACGAGCTATTTGCTGCTTGCCTTAGGCGTCAGCGCAGTGCTTGCGCTGATTCTGGGCGGATTGGCCTACTACGAGCATCGGGTCAATACTTCCGATGCCAACCAGCTTACCTATGCCACCGTCGAACAAAAGCTGGAAACCGATCTGCAGGCCCGTGCCCGGTCTTTAAGCAACATCACCAGCACCTCCCTCGCCCCTGCGATCAAGGAGGGTAACAACGCCGCCGTGGCCGCGATTGCGGCCAGATTGCTTGACGAGCGTGACATCGAGCGGGTCGAGGTGTGGGGCGCGCACAACGACATCCTTTATTCCGGCAGCAATCCCGAGGCCCGGCCGACCAGCTCGGGGCCATTCGTCCTGCGCACCGACCTGCCGCGCGCGGGAAGCCTCGAGATCTGGATGAGCCGCGCTGAAATGCAGGAGACCCTGTCCAGCATTCGCACGCAGCTGCTGAGCAAGCAGGGCATCCAGACCAAACGCATCCGCGGTGTATTCACCGTCATCACCGTGCCGCTCTTTATCCTGGGGTTGTTGGGCGCACTGATCTTTGCCCGCAGGCTCTCCGGTCCTATCGCGGCGCTGGTAAAGAGCGCGGATCGAATCGGCGACGGCGACTACACCCGGCCTCTGGCGGTCGTACGCAGCGACGAACTCGGCGATCTGCAATTTGCGCTCGAACGCATGCGGCAGAACCTGAACGAAACGACCATCACCAAGAACTACCTCAATACCGTGCTCAATAGTTTGAGCGATGCGGTGTTCGTTACCTCGCCGGACGGGCTCATCAAAAGCTGCAATGAGGCCGCGCAATTGCTGCTGGGCTATGCCTCCGATGAATTGGTCGGCAAGCCTCTGGTTGGCTTCATCGACGAGGTGCATCGCAGCGCCTTCGACCCGACGCATTCCACGGCGGAGGCGCGCGAGACGGTGCTGCGCACCGCCAGCGGCCAGACCATTCCGGTCTCCATGGCGAGTTCGGCCATCGACTCGCAAGACCCGCAGTTTCAGGGCAACATCTACGTCGCGCGCAACATCACCGAGCGCAAGCGCGCCGAGCGCCGCATCCGCTACCTCGCGCGCTACGACACCCTGACGAAAATGCCGAATCGCATGCAGTTTCAGCATCTGCTGCAGCAGGCCATTGCGCGCGCTCGGCGCAACCAGCGCTCGCTGGCGCTTTTGTACCTGGACCTGGACCGCTTCAAAGAGGTCAACGATACTTTCGGCCACGCGGCCGGCGATCGAACCTTGGAAATATTGAGCGAGCGGCTGACGCGAAATTTGAGCAAGGACGCCGTGATCGGCCGGCTCGCGGGCGATGAGTTCGCCATGTTCATCGATGATCTGCCGGTGGACACCGACAACCGCGCCGCCTTGGCCACCCTGGCCCGCACGCTGCTCGATGAAATCAGCCGCACCTTCTACGTCAACCAACAAGAGGTTTACCTCACCGCCAGCGCCGGCATCGCGATTTGTCCCTACGATGCCGAGAATGTGATCGATCTGATCCGCAACGCCGATGCGGCCATGTATCACTCGAAACAGAACGGCGGCAATTCTTGCGCGTTCTATGTACCCAGCATGAATGCCGCGGCGGTCGAGCGCTTGATGCTCAAGAGCAAGCTGCGGCGCGCGCTGGAGCGCGATGAGCTGGTGATTCTCTATCAATCGAAAGTCGATCTGCGCACCGGTCGCGTGGTCGGCGCCGAGGCGCTGCTGCGCTGGCGCCTGCCCGGCTACGGCGATATCTCGCCTTCGCATTTCATTCCGCTCGCCGAAGAAACCAGCTTGATATTGGATATCGGCGAGTGGGTATTGAATCGCGTCTGCGCAGACTATCGGGAATGGCAGAAAGTCGTGCCGCACCCCGGGCGTATTGCGATCAATCTATCGTTGCGCCAACTCAAGCAATCGAGCTTCATCTCGCGCTGCCGCAACGTGTTTCGCAAGCACGGCGTATCGCCCACTTGCTTCGAGCTGGAAGTGACCGAAACCACGTTGATGACCGATCCGAAGCGCACCATCGGCCTGCTGAACGAGTTGTATGCGATGGGCTTGAGCCTCGCCATCGATGATTTCGGCACGGGCTATTCATCGCTCTCGGCGCTGCAGCAATTTCCCATCGGTACTTTGAAGATTGACCAGTCGTTCGTGCGCGATGTCGCGGTGGACACCAACGACGCCGCCATCGTGCGAACCATCATCGACATGGGCAAAAGCCTTGACCTCGAGGTCATTGCCGAGGGCGTTGAGGAAGCCGAGCAGCTTGAATTCCTGCGCGCCCATGGCTGCTACTACGCGCAGGGACGCTTGTTCGGCGATGCCATGGAAGCCAACAAATTGCTGGGTATTCTCGCCGGCCAGGAAGGCGGGACGCCGCATCATGGCAACTTGTGTGCGCCGACCGTGCTTCGGCCGATGCGCCTCTCCTCGTAATAGGACCTGTCTGAGTATTCAGGCAGGCGCCTAGTCTCGATGCTCTCCGCGAGAGATCTCACGCTGCGGCGCGGCCCGCAGCCGCTGTTCGAGCAAGTCAATTTCACGGTCTTTCGCGGCAATAAAGTCGGCGTAACCGGCGCCAACGGCACCGGAAAATCCAGTCTGTTTGCCGCTCTATTGGGGGAGCTCACCCCCGACGGCGGCGATATCGATGTGCCGGCGGCGATCAAAATTTCGCACGTTGAGCAGGAAATCGCCGCGAGCCCGCGACCCGCGATCGAATTCGTGCTGGATGGCGACACCGAGCTGCGCCGCGTGCAGCGTGCCATCGACGATGCGGAGCGGCGCGATGCCGCCATCGCGCTCGCCGAACTCTATTCGTCGCTGGAAGCCATCGACGGCTATCGCGCCAAAGCCCGCGCGGCGGCCATCATGTACGGCCTGGGATTCAAAGCGGCGGATCAAGAGCGCGCCGTTGCGGAATTTTCGGGCGGCTGGCGGGTGCGCCTGGCCATGGCGCGTGCGCTCTGTTCCCGCGCCGATCTTCTGCTGCTGGATGAGCCCACCAACCACCTGGATCTCGATGCCATCGTCTGGCTGGAGGAATGGCTCACAGCATATTCGGGCACCTTGCTGATGATTTCGCATGACCGGGAATTTCTCGATTCGATCATCGATCGCGTATTGCACATCGAGAATCGAACCCTCCGCGCATACGCCGGCAACTATTCTCAATTCGAACAAAAGCGCGCCGAGGAACTGGCGCTTAAAGTCGTGCTGCATGCCCGGCAGGTGAAGCGCATCGCGGAAATCACCGCCTTCGTGAACCGGTTTCGCGCCTCGGCCACCAAGTCGCGGCAGGCCCAAAGCCGCCTGAAAATGCTGCAGCGGATGGAGCGCATCGTGCCGGCACACGTCGACAGCCCATTCGAATTCGAGTTTTCGAAGCCGCTGAAAACGCCGCGGCCGCTCATCACCCTGGAAGATGCCGCGTGCGGCTACGATGGCACGCAGGTCTTGCGCGGCATCAATGTCTCGATCGGCCCGCTCGATCGAATCGCGCTGCTCGGGCCGAATGGCGCGGGCAAATCCACTTTGACCAAACTGCTTGCCGGCGAATCGCCGGCGCTCGCGGGAAAACGCACCGCCGCCCCGGATCTCTCGATCGGCTATTTCGCGCAACAGCAATTGGAGCAGCTCGAGCCGGACTGCGACGCATTTTGGCATCTGCGCAACCGGGGCGGTTCGGACTTCGCGGTGGGCGATGAGCAAAAAATACGCGACCACCTGGGAAGCTTCGGCTTTCAGGGTGACCGCGCGTTCGAACCGGTCGGCCGTTTTTCCGGGGGCGAGAAGGCCCGGCTGTCGCTGGCACTGCTGGTGGCGCGGCGGCCCAATCTGTTGTTGCTCGACGAGCCGACCAATCATCTGGATATCGAAATGCGCCAGGCCCTGACCGTGGCCCTGCAGGGCTTCGAAGGCGGCCTGGTCGTGGTGTCGCACGATCGGCACTTGATCAAGTCGGTGGCTGACACCCTGTGGTTGGTGGCGGACGGAAAATTGCAGGAGTTTGCCGGCGACCTGGATGATTACCAGCAGTGGCTTCGATCGCACCGTAGTGCGGCGCCGGCGGACCAATCCGGCAAGGGTGCGCCCCAGCGCTCGAGCCGGGGCGGCGCGGCGGCAAAAAAAGCCCCGCTCGAGCGCAAGGCGGCGCGCCGCGATCCGTTGGCAAAGCTGCGCCAACAGCTGGAGCAGGTCGAGGCGCGCATTGCGGCAGTCGCCGCTGAGCGCGCCCTGGCGGAGGCCGAATTCGCGGCAAATCCGCTCGAGCCCAAGCTCGTCATGAGGCGCGCCAATTTGCACAGAGACGCGACGTATTTGGAGTCGCAGTGGATGGAAATCGGCACGGCCATCGAAGCGGCTGAGGCCGAGTCAGAGTCCCGCCCGGCTAATTGACGCTCGAGGTCTTGACGCTCAAGGCCGCGGCGACGCCCGTGGCGATATCCGACAGCGCCTGGTCGGCGGCCCGATTGTAGGCCTCGACGATGGCGCTCATGCGATTGTCGGCCGCTGCTTCATGCACATCGGGTTCGAAGTGCGCCAGAACATGCCGATCGCCGGCGTTGCCGACGCGCGCCCGCAGGTGCACGTGCACGGTGGGCGCTCCACCCGCGGCGGAGTACTCCGCTTGGAAATCCGACACCTCGATTTCCAGCCAGTAGGTACTGGCAAACACGGAAACATCGGCGCTCACGTTGCTCAATCCGGGGTTGACGTGAAATTGCTGCACCGTCAGGTCCTGTAATACCTCATCGAGCGGTCCGCTCCAGCGAACATCGGCGTAGTAGTCCATGTGCCGATCCGGATAGAGCGCCGCGATCCGGTCGGTGTCGAGCCCCGCGCGCACGCGCGGCCGTAAAACCGCCAGATTGGCCGGATGATCTTCGCCCGGCGGATCGGCAGGCGGCATATTCCGGGTCGCCCTGAGC
>DATNKC010000289.1:0-6537 GCA_035603615.1 Steroidobacteraceae bacterium
GTTGGTCTTCTTCTCCGATCACGGAGAGCGACTGTTTGATCATGGTTTGACAGACAGCGATTTTGGACATGGTTTTCCGACGGTCTCCCGGCAGGAAATCGAGGTTCCGTTTTTCATGTGGCTGTCGAGCGCCTACCAAGAGGCAAATCCTTTGCTGGTGGCGCGCCTCAAGGCGAACACGCATTCGGCCGTGGAATTGCACAGCGTATTTGAGACGATTGTCGATCTGACAAGTGTTCATTATGAAAGTCGCGCCGACTCATTGAGCCTGTTCTCCGCCAACTTGCGATCGCCGGGCAAGCTCGAGGTGCTCAATACGAACGAAGAGACTCTGTCGCTATCTGTGCCAGCCGGTGAGGGCTTAGAATGACGCCAAGGCGCTTTACAAAGTTGAAGGGCCGGCAACTCAATTAAGTCACCACCCAAAGAGCAGTCAGCGTGAAGCAAGCATTACCCGATTCGTGTTTGGACCAACTGTTCCGCAACGCGCGCACTTACAACGGCTGGACTGACCGTGCCGTTGATGACAAATTACTCAACCAACTGTACGAGCTGCTGAAGCTCGGGCCCACATCCGCGAACTCATCCCCGGCGAGGTTCATTTGGATTCGCAGCAGCGAAGGCAAAGCGAAGCTCTCGAACTTATCGTCTGCGAACAACAAACCGAAAATTCTGGCGGCGCCTTGCACTGTCATCGTCGGCTATGACTTGGATTTCGCGGATTGGCTGCCTAAGCTCTTCCCGGCGCGTGGCGAGATGTTGAAGACGACGTACAAGGAGCCGGGGCTGGCCGAGGTCACAGGATTTCGCAATAGCTCCTTACAGGGCGCCTATCTGATACTCGCGGCGCGCGCTCTCGGATTGGATTGCGGCCCCATGTCCGGATTCGACAACGCTGGAGTCGACCGCGAGTTCTTTTTCGGCACCAACATCAAATCCAATTTCATTTGCAGCTTAGGCTATGGCGATCCCGCCTCCGTGTTCCCGCGCAATCCGCGGCTCAGTTTCGAGGAGGCGGGACGGTTCGCGTGAGTGCTCTGCGCAACCATGGAGCCATGCTTTCAAACACGCCATCACGGCGCACCAAGGCGTGAAACAAAGCTGCGCCAAAATGGGCGATGAACGTGGCAAACAGCAAGAAAGCAAGAACAGTGTGGAGTTGGCGCAGCGCCGAGTACAAAGAGAGGTTGTACGGCAGTATCGGTGGCAATTGCAGGGCGCCAAATACGACGATTGGGTAGCGAGCCGCCGAGAGCATTCCCCAACCAACCAGCGGCAACAGAGCCATTAAGATGTAAAGCAATGCGTGACTGCCTCTGGCCCCGAGTCTCTCCAAGCTCGACATCGTAGCGGGAAGCCGCGGCGGCGGATTGACCAGGCGGTTCACAAAACGGATTACGACCAGAATGAGAATCGCGATGCCGAGCGGCCTATGAATCGACACTAGCACTCGGTAGCGTATCGATACCGAAGCAGCCATCCCGATTCCAAGGAACAGCATCGCGACAACCATCACAGCCATGAGCCAGTGGAGCAGCCGGGAAAAAGTAGAAAATCGCGCCTGCTCGGGGATCACGGGTCCGCACTCCTTTGGACGGCGCGTGGGTTGACCGCACTCGGCGGCTTCTCGTGCACGTGTCCCGCACGCAGCGTGAATGAGCGGGCATAAACGGCTGATCTCGCGCTCAACAGTGGATCATCCGAGGGCTCGATGCCATTTGGAAGCACGAGGGGGTCAAAATTGATCCCCGTGCAGTTAGATCCGTCTTCGCTCGCCACCCGATCTATTGTGACTGTGCCGGCATCGATTTGCGGACGCCCGTCGGGCCACGGAATGGTGGCATCATTGGTCGGATCACCCGGCTCCCCAAGCGTGATCATCAGACGCCACTGCAGGGGATGTTGATTGATCTGCGCGATGAGCGCGTCAAACAAATAGTTTTCATCCGCGGGAGTCGACTGTGGCATTGCTTCCGCCGGCAGCGACGTCAGCGGCAGAAACGACCAACGAACGGGCACCGAGGCGCCGGCGGCGTTGACGAAGCGAAACGCATTGAGGCCGTTGAAAGTCGAGTCGAAAAACCCGGAAGAGACCATGCGTTTTGCAATGATGCTCAGCGCTTTGGCCGTTTCGGGATGTGCGGCGAGAAATGCCGTCATCTTCGCAGGATCGGGCTTACCGGTCTTCGGGTCGGGCGCTGTGGCGAGCAGCTGATCGTAAAAGCCGCGCGCCGAGTTAACGGCAAAGACGGGGATATTGAGCGTCCCGGTACGCCACTCTTGCGCGCCAGGCGGGAGAAACTGCAGTGCCAGCGCACGCACTGCAGCGGGCTTATCGACCTGAAACGGCATGCCGCCGGCGAGGGAGAATCGGCCGACCACGGGTAATTTCCCGGCCTGAAACACCGCCGCCTTCGACACGGCGACAGCCTCCCCCGTGCTGTCGAACCATCCGCTGGCGCACACGCCTTTGGCATGATTGAGGCGAAAGCCCGGGTGAGGTCCGTTCACTTGCACAAAAGCCGCCGCCAGCCGATCCTGCGTCAGGCGCTGCGGCGACCACCAGCCTGCGACGTAGCCAAATACGATGATCGTGCAGATGAGCGCACAGCCGATCAAAGCCAAGCGTACGGCGAGATTGCTGATTTCTGTGGCCCTAGCCATTAATCCCTGTAACCCAACTCATTCTAATGAATCACCATCACGACGACGAACGCCAGGAAAAGCAGGAACGCGGTACCGCAGATGGTCAGCAGCGCGACCGTGCGCCACAGCGCCGAGAAGATCGACAACGCATACGTCTCGCGCAACTGCATGAACATGTGCACCGGCGGTATGATCATGATGCCGGGTGCGACCACTGACGGTAAGCCAGCGGCACTGATCAGCGCGAGTAGCGTGAGGAGCAGACTCATGAATGAGAGCGAATAGAGTGAAAAAATCGCGTGGTCGTACATCCTCACCCCGCGCCGCCAGGCGAACATCAGCCACAGAAACGGCAGCGAAATCGGAATCAGCATGAACGAGTACTTATAGGCGGTACTCTTGAGTTGGTAGAAGAGCAGATCTGGATTGGACAGGCTCTTGCGCAGACGCCCCTTCCAGCCCGGCGCTTCCGGGAGGGACTTCGCGCTCTCGCTCACCAGAGACTTGAGACTCTCGGCATCCGCCACGGTCACGGTGTTCGGCGCGGCGGGACCGGCCGACGGCGCCGAGGCTTTCAACGCGCGGTTGGCCGCCTCCGACGAGAGCTTGACGATCTTCTGCGCGAGGGTCGCCGCCGCGAACGCACGTTCCGCCGCGTCCACACCCACGCCTGACTTGCGCGCGGCTTCCAGATCCTTTGACGCCTGGGCCAGGCTCGCCTCGGCTTCGGTGAGCGACTGGTCCACGTCGGCTTTGGCCGTGGCCGCGTCCTCGATTTTGACCTTGACCATGCCGGTCGTTGGCTCGCCCACCATCGAAAATACGAAGTACGCCAGGAAAATGCAGAACAGGAACAGCGCCATCGGCGAGACATAGCGCGTGCGCTGACCCTCGATATAGCGCCGCGTCAGCAGGCCCGGCCGGAAGAACAGCAACGGTACCGTGTGAAATCCCTTGGCATCGAAATGCAGCACGCCGTGCAGGAATTCCTCGGACAGATGCAGCAGGGAGCGATGCAGGTGCGCCGTCTGGCCGCACCGGGAACAGTAGGCGCCGCTCCGCGCAGCGCCACAATTCAGGCAGTTCGCCTGGTTTTCGGTGTCGTGACGCGCCGGGATCGAGACGGCATCGACCTCGTGAGCCGCCAATCCGGCCGTTACCAGCGTTCCGACTTCTTCCAGGTCAGGATTCATGCCTGCGCCGCGCCTCCGATGCGGCAGATTGTACACTTGGGGTTGTCGTTGTCTTATTCATGATCCCAGGCCACATGCGATATATATCTGCGCTGCTATTCGCTCCGTCCAAGCAATGCGTTGCATTCAGTTACAAAAAGTTGCCGACCGTGCGCCGAGCCTGCCCTATAAGGTAGCCATGGAGCAGGCCCCGCACATTCTGTTCGTCGAGGACGATGCCGACATTCGCACGCTGGTAGCCGATTTCCTCACTCAGAACGGCTACCGGATGAGCGTCGCGCGGGACGGCCGCGAGCTCGATCGGACGCTCGAGGTCAGCCGAATCGACCTGGTGATACTCGACATCATGCTGCCCAAAGAGGACGGCCTTTCGCTGTGCCGCCGAATCCGAGCGACCAGCGATGTTCCCATCATCATGCTGACGGCGCGGGGCAGCGAAATCGATCGGGTGGTCGGGCTCGAAATGGGCGCCGATGATTACCTGACCAAGCCATTCAGCACACATGAACTCTTGGCACGAATCCGAGCGCTCCTGCGCCGAGCCAACCTGGCCCGCGCACCCCGTGAGCACCGCCCGGCATCGTCGCTATCTTTTTCCGGCTGGAGGCTCGATCTGGGCGCCCGTCGGCTACAATCCGCGGACGGCGCCGCCGTGCCGCTCACCACCGGAGAGTTTGAGCTTTTGGTCGCATTTTGCGAGCATCCACGGCGAATACTGACTCGGGAGCAATTGCTCGATTTAACCCGGGGTCGCGCCGCCGCCCTGTTCGACCGCAGTATCGACATCCAGGTGAGCCGTTTGCGCCGCAAGATCGAAGAGAACCCCAAAGAGCCCGCCCTCATTCAAACGGTGCGGGCTGGAGGCTACATTTTCGCGGCGGAGGTGGTGGCGACTTGATCGCTCTGCTGCGCCGGCTTTTTCCGGCCGGTTTGCGCGGTCAGGTCGCAGGCATCCTCCTGCTCGGGCTGCTTTTGTCCCAGGCGATGGCGGCCGTGCTTTACATGGTGCTCCTCCCCCATTGGCAGAAAGTGTTGCGGCCCGAGCTCGCGGTCACCAAAGTCGCCATGGTGGTTCGGCTGCTGGAGTCCGTGCCGGAGGCACAGCGCCCGCATTTTGCCGGGCTTTGGAGCGATTCGGAATTTCGCGTCGCGTATGGCGCTGCCGATACGGCGGAGGCGGCGTCTCGGCCGGCCGACCAGGCCGGCCCATCCGATCCGCCGGGAACCCCCGACCCCGCGCTGCGCGCGCAGTTGCAAGCAGCCCTGCACGGTTCAGGCGACACCGTCGAGGTGAGGTCCACGTTTCGCGCTAACTCCGCGGACTGGAAACGCATCGTGGTTCGCCTCAGGGACGGCGGATCGCTCGAGGTCATGACGCCGGTCGGTCTCGAGAGCCGGCTGGGCTATCTGCAGCAATGGGCCACCGTCGCTTTCATGGTCTTTGCGATGGCTGGGCTCTGGGGATGGCTCACGTGGACTGTCAACCATCCGCTGATCGCTTTCGCGCGGGCGGCGGAGAGAGTGGGCGTCGACGTGAACGCCCCGATATTGCCGGAGCAGGGACCTGCCCAGCTCAGGCGGGTCATTCGGGCGTTCAATGAGATGCAGAATCGGCTGCAACGCTTTTTATCGGACCGTACGCGGATGCTCGGCGCCATCAGCCACGACCTGCGCACGCCCCTCACGCGGCTGCGACTGCGCATCGAGACGGATCGGGCCGCGGAGGAGAAATCGAAAGTGCTGGGCGATATCGAGATCATGGAGTCGATGCTCACCTCGACGCTGTCGTTCATTCGCGGCGTCGACGATGTCGAGGCCGCGGAGATCGTCGACCTCGACTCGTTGTTGCAGACGGTGTGCGACTTGGTGTCCGATACGGGCGGGGAGGTCACCTATACCGGTCCCGGGCGCTGCCGCTATTACTGCAAGCAGCAATCGATGATGCGCGCGCTCACCAATGTGGTCGCGAACGCCGCCAAGTACGGTGCTCGCGCGGAGGTCTCGCTGTCGCGTCACGAACATGGCGGATTGAAGATCGAGATCGCGGACGATGGCCCGGGAATTGCGGACGCGGAAAAGACCAAGGTGTTTGAGCCGTTCTACCGCACCGCGGCCGCGCGCGACACGGACCGTCAAGGCATGGGGCTCGGCCTAGCCATCGCGCGCTCCATCATCCTGGCTCACGGCGGGACGATCGAGCTGCGCGACCGGGAGCCTTATGGCCTCCTCGTCGTTGTCACCCTCCCCGAGGTGACGGCCGACGCCGCGCACTCCTAGCCGCCGCGACATTACGAACTGTAACAGTATGTAACAGGCGCGCCTCGAGATACCAAGCGGTTCAATTCGTTGCGATCGCCGCCTCCCCCTCCCGGCATCATATCGCGAGCCGTAATCGAAACCGATGACAGGAGAGCGTTGCCGTGTGGATTGTTCAGATCGCGCTCAGGAGACCCTACACGTTCATCGTGTTTTCTCTGTTGATCGCGATCTTCGGCACGGTGTCGGCGCTCAAGACACCGACCGACATTTTCCCAAACATCAACGTTCCCGTGGTGGCCGTGGTCTGGACCTACACGGGGCTTCTGCCGAACGACATGTCCGGCCGTGTCACCTATTACTACGAACGCACGCTATCGGCGCAGGTTGGCGATATCGAGCATATCGAGTCGCAGTCCCTGCAGGGCTACGGCGTCATCAA
>DATNKC010000290.1:0-2279 GCA_035603615.1 Steroidobacteraceae bacterium
TCGTGTTTTCGGATCTTCGTGAGGTTTTTGCCAAAGCGAACGAGGAGAAGTCGGGCGATCATCTTGCCGGGATCGCGGCGCGTTCGGAACGCGAGCGCGTGGCGGCAAAGCGCGAGTTGGCGGATTTGCCGCTTGCAGAAATCGCTGCGCGCCCGCTGATCGATCCGGATCAGGATAACGTAAGCAGGCTGCTTCTCGACACCTATGACCGCGATGCGTTCGGCGAGATCGCCAGCCTTACGGTGGGAGAATTTCGGGAATTGTTGCTAGACGATGCCACCGGCGAGATGGTTCTGAAGCGCATGGGCCGCGCGATCATTCCGGAGATGGCTGCGGCAGTGGCGAAAATCATGAGCAACAAGGACCTGATTTTGGCCGCCACAAAGATTCGAAACGTCACACGTTGCAGGAACACCGTGGGAGAGCGCGGCGTATTGGGAATTCGAGCGCAGCCGAACCACCCGGCGGATGATGTCGGCGGGATTCTGCTTTCGGCGTTTGAGGGACTACTCTACGGCTGCGGTGATGCGGTGATAGGCGTCAACCCTGCGTCAGATTCCATTGACACCGTCATTGCGATCCTCAACGCACTGGCGCGGCTGGTCAACGCGTACAAGGTGCCTACGCAGACCTGCTGCCTGGCGCATGTCACTACGCAACTGGCGGCGATGGAGCGCGGGGCACCGGTGGATTTGCTTTTTCAATCGATCGGCGGCACTGAGGCGACAAATCGAAGTTTTGGGATTACGCTGGCGATGTTGCGCGAAGGGCGCGAACGGGTGCTGGAACATCATCGGCAGCGTGATGTGGAGTGGAAGGGCAACCAGGTGATGTATTTCGAAACGGGGCAGGGAAGCGCGCTCTCGGCGGAAGCTCATCACGGAGTCGACCAAGTGACGCTGGAAGCGCGGGCATACGGAGTGGCGCGCGTGTTCGATCCGTTTCTGGTGAACAGCGTGGTGGGCTTCATCGGGCCGGAATATTTGTATGACGAGCGGCAAATCATTCGCGCCGGGCTCGAAGATCATTTCATGGGCAAGGTGCTGGGGCTGCCGATGGGTTGCGATGTGTGTTACACGAATCATGCCGAGGCGGACCAGAATTCGGCGGACAATTTGCTTGTGCTGCTGGCAGCGGCGGGTTGCAACTATTTTATGGGCGTGCCTTGCTCGGACGACGTGATGTTGAATTACCAGTCGACGAGTTATCACGATGCGCTGGCGGTGAGAAGGTTATTTAAACTGCGGCCTGCGCCTGAATTTCTGCATTGGCTCGAAGGCGAAGGAATTTACCGCGACGGCGAGCCCTCGTTACTTGATGCGCCGGCGCGCAGGCAGTTGATGCATCGGCTCGAAACGTCGCTCGAAGGGATCGCCTGAGTGGCCGACCTGCTGAAGCGGCGCGATGAGCCTTTGGAGGGCGGGGAGTGGCCTGACCTCATTCAGAAGATCCGGGCGCGTACGCCGGCGCGAGTGTTGGTGGGGCGTGCAGGGGCAGCGTATCGAACAGGAACGCAGCTGGATTTGCGCGAGGCGCACGCGGCCGCGCGAGACGCGGTGCGTGACGAATTGGATCTCAACGCCGCTCTCGGTGTGGATTTTGTGCAGCGTTGGGAGCTGTGCGAATTCCGTACGCAAGCGCGCAACAAGGACGAATATCTGATGCGGCCTGACCTCGGACGGCAATTTGACGATGAATCCCGAGAGCAGTTGTCGAGAAGCTACGCGCACAATTGCGATGTTGAGATCGCTATCGGAGATGGGCTCTCGGTGGTGGCTGTCGCCGAACAAGTTCCCCACTTGCTCCCACTGCTATTTGACGGCGTGAAAGCGCGCGGATGGACCGTAGGGCGCGCATTCGTAATTCGCCATTGTCGAGTGGGAATTTTGAATGAAATTGGTGAGCTGTTGAAGCCTCAGGTAGCGGTGCTACTAATCGGAGAGCGCCCAGGCCTTGCGACGGCAAGCAGCCTTTCGGCATACATGGCGTTTCGTCCTACTAGAGGCCAAACCGATGCGGACCGAAACCTGATTTCGAACATTCACGGACGCGGTGTTGGAGCGGAAGAAGCCGCCGAACGGATTTTAGAGTTGGCTGCTCGAATGATAAAAACTGAGAAGAGCGGATGTGCGTTGACCGAGGATTCGCGGAGGATCGAATGACGGCCGACAAAACCCTGGCCGGGCATGTAGCGCTGGTCACAGGAGCGGCGAAACGGATCGGGCGCAGCATCGCCCTGCGGCTGGCGAAAGAAGGCGCAGACGTGATCATCAACTACG
>DATNKC010000291.1:0-3671 GCA_035603615.1 Steroidobacteraceae bacterium
CTCTGCGGAAGACACCCGCATGATGGACTCGTTGGTGTCGCTCAAGGCGGCGAACATGCGGGCGAAGCGCTGCGCGGCAAGCTCCGCGCGTTTGCGCTCGGTGACGTCTCGGGAAATCGTCACGATGATCCAGCGGCCATCTATTTGCACGGCACGGCGATTCAATTCAACGAAAGTCTCGCGGCCGTCCTTGAGCCGGCCCGCAGATTCAGTCCGGATGCCCTGCGCACCCGCGGCAATTGCCGCATCGTAGCTGCGGATCAGTTCTTCGCGGCTTTCCTTCAGCAGCTCCAGCGGTCCCATGCGCATCAATTCTTCGTGCGAGTAGCCGGTACGGCTCGACGCACTGGCCGTGGCGTCCACGAATTTCAGTGTTTCACGGTCAACCATGTAAATCGAGTCGACGCAGGTGTCCATGACCGCGCGAAAGCGCTGCAGCTCGGTAAAATTCTGCCTGGGCAGTTTCAGGTCGGACAGTTTGAAGCCGCCGGCAGACCCACGGGCGGATCTCGCGCGCATGACCATGGCGCCCAGTGCAGCGCCACCTGCGGCAGCCAAGAAGTAAGACAATAACTCCAGCATTCCTAGGTCCTGAAGGGCCCCAAAACGCCCTCTGTGGGGGGTACCCTGAAGGCATTGCACCAGCGCCAACCCTTGAATTCTGTGCTGTGCCCGACACATTTACATAAGCGGGTGTTAGGGGCTGCCCACAAGTGTCTGATATGCGGAAGGGTGCGCATGCGGCCACCCGACCAATGTGAGCCTTCGGGCCGCTCAAATTCCCGGGCCCCGGGGCGCTAGTCGCGAATCTGCCCAGCCCCCCGCACTAAGTACTTGTAGCTGGTCAATTGCTCGACACCAACCGGGCCGCGCGCGTGAAACTTGTCCGTGCTGATGCCAATCTCGGCGCCCATGCCGAACTCGGCGCCGTCGGCGAATTGCGTGGAGGCGTTGTGCAACACGATGGCGCTGTCGACTTGGGATAGAAACCGTTCAGCCGCGGCCGCATCCTCAGTGATGATGCAGTCGGTATGCTGCGAGCCATACTGTCCGATGTGAGCGATGGCCGCATCCAGGTCGTCGACCACGCGCACGGCAATGATGGCGTCGAGATATTCCTTGTACCAATCCTGCTCATTGGCGGGTTTGACCCGCGCGTCGGCACGAGCACTCATCTCATCGCCGCGCACCTCGCAGCCGGCGGCAAGCAGCGACTGCACCAACGGTGCCAGGTGCGTGGGAGCGCAAGCCCGATCGATGAGCAGCGTCTCCGCCGAACCGCAAACACCCGTGCGGCGCATTTTCGCATTCAACACGATGCGCTTCGACATCGAAAGATCCGCGCCGCGATGCACGTACACGTGGCAGACGCCCTCGAGATGTCCGATCACCGGTACCCGCGCTTCCTTCTGCACGCGCGAAATCAAACTTTTGCCGCCGCGCGGCACGATAACATCGATGCTATCGGCCATGTCGGCGAGCATATGGCCCACCGCAGCGCGATCCGTGGTGGGCACCAACTGAATGCCCGCCGGCGGCAGCCCGGCCGCGACGAGCCCTTGCTGCAGACAGCGGTGGATGGCCGCGCTCGATCTCAAGCTTTCCGAACCGGCGCGCAGTATCACGGCATTGCCGGATTTCAGGCACAACCCGCCAGCATCGGCCGTGACATTGGGCCGGCTCTCATAAATGATGCCGATTACGCCGAGAGGTACGCAGACTCTCTGTATTTGCATGCCATTCGGGCGCGACCACTCGGCCAAGCGCGCGCCGATGGGATCGCGTGCGGCCGCGATCTCTGCGAGGCCGCGCGCCATGGCCTCGACGCGCGCATCGTCGAGGCGCAGCCGATCGCGCAGTGCGGCCGATAGTCCCTCCCCCGATTCGCGTATATCCGCGTCATTGGCGGTGAGGACGTCGGCGCGGGAATCGCGCAGTGCCGATGCCGCCGCGAGCAAGGCGCGATTCTTTTGTTCGCTCGAGGCGAACGCCAGCTGCTTGGCGGCAAGCCGAGCCGCCCTGCCGATGCCCTGCATGAGATCGGCGACATTATTCACAGGATTCTGAGCAGCACCAGGTCATCACGGTGCACGATTTCGTCACGGCCGCGAAATCCCAGCACCGTCTCGATATCGGCGGACTTGCGGCCGATGATCCGCGCCGCGTCGACGTCGGAATAGGCGCAGATTCCTCTGCCGATCTCGGTGCCGTCCGGGCCGATGATGCTGACGGTATCGCCGCGATCGAATCGCCCGAGCGCTCGGGTAACGCCGGCGGGCAGGAGACTCTTGCCGCCCATCAATGCACGAACCGCGCCATCGTCGATGGCGATCGCGCCTGCGGGCTTCAATGTGCTCGCAATCCATTGCTTGCGGGCGGCTACCGGCGTCGAGGTAGGCACGAACCAGGTGCAGCGGACCCCCTCCTCGATGCGCCGCAGAGGATGCTCCCCGGATCCCAAGGAAATGCATAGGTGACATCCGGCGCCCACGGCAATCTTGGCCGCGGCGATTTTGGTGTGCATGCCGCCTGAACCCATATCGCTGGTCGTCCCGCTCGCCATTGCCTCGATGGCAGGCGTAATTTCCAGTACACGCGCAATAAAATGCGCGTCCGGGTCCTGTTTCGGGTCCGCGGTGTACAACCCATCGATATCCGACAGCAAGACCAGACAATCCGCACCAATCATTTGCGCCACTCGGGCCGCCAGCCGGTCGTTATCGCCATAGCGGATTTCGGCCGTCGCCACGGTATCGTTTTCATTGATGACCGGCACGGCGCCCAAGCCCAGCAGGGTGTTGAGCGTCCCGCGGGCGTTCAGGTAACGCCGCCGCTGCTCAGTATCGCCCAGCGTCAAGAGGATTTGCGCCACTGCGATCTCATGCACATCCAGCAGCTCTTTATACGCGTGCGCGAGCCGAATCTGTCCTACAGCCGCCGCCGCCTGGCTTTCCTCCAGTTTGAGCTTTCCCGGACCCAAGTTTAGGTGCCGCCTCCCCAGGGCAATGGCGCCGGAGGAGACCAAGATGATTTCCTGACCTCGCTTGCGGAAGGCCGCCACGTCAACCGCGAGGCTCTCGAGCCAGGAGCGGTTCAGCCGGCCTTTGTCGCTATCCACCAACAGGGTTGAGCCGACCTTGACGACGACGCGCCGCGCATCGGTCAATCGACGAGCGGCGACTTTACGGTCTGGGACGGTCATAGGACCACGATATTGCCATTTACTTCGCTGAGTGGCCTCACCTAATATTCGTAGCTCTTAAAGAGCACCAGTCTTCAAATAAGGATGAACCGTGGGCAGAGAGTACGAACCGACAGTCGGGCAGTGGTACGACGACTTGGAAAACGAAGAAACCTTTCAGGTTCTCAAAGTGGACGAGGACCAGGAAACTATTCATATCCAACATCTCGATGGCGATACCGAAGATCTCGATGTTGACGACTGGGCGGAACTGGATCTGGAGTTGACCGAGGAACCGGAGGGTTGGTCAGGCTCCAAGGCTGAGAAGGACGATGAAGACGAAGAAGAGGACGAGGACTGGGACGAAGATGAGGATGACGAGGACGACGACGACTTAGACGATGAGGACGAAGAGGATCGCGAAGAATACTAGAGGCGTACCCGGTTCGTCGGCCATTCGAACTTGGTCCTCCAGCAGCGTGAGATTGAG
>DATNKC010000292.1:0-14963 GCA_035603615.1 Steroidobacteraceae bacterium
CCGGACCGCGGCGAAGCGGATCGTGCCGTCACCACCATTGCCGGACTGTTCAACGGCGCTGCGTCTTCAAGCTGACAAATCAACAAATAGGAACCATGCCATGGCGCTGACCATCAGCGGACTGTCGAAAACATACCCGAACGGCGTGTGCGCATTGAAAAACCTGTCACTTTCCGTCGGCAACAACATGTTCGGTCTGCTCGGGCCAAACGGCGCGGGCAAGAGTTCGCTGATGCGAACCATTGCCACACTGCAGGATCCTGATTCGGGCAGCATCGAGCTTGACGGGCTGAACGTTCTTACTCAAAAGAACGAGGTTAGGAAAATCCTCGGCTACTTGCCGCAGGAGTTCGGGGTCTACCCAAAGATGTCAGCCTTGGACATGCTGCAACACCTGGCGGTCTTGAAGGGCGTGCTACGGGCAGGCGAGCGCAAGGAGATGGTCGAAGCGCTGCTGCATCAGACCAACTTGTGGGATGCGCGCAAGAAGGCGCTTTCCACTTATTCCGGCGGCATGAAGCAGCGCTTCGGAATTGCACAGGCGCTCATTGCAAACCCACGGCTGATCATCGTGGACGAGCCGACCGCGGGTCTCGATCCGGCCGAGCGCAATCGCTTTCTTAACTTGTTGGCCTCGATCGGGCGCGACGTCACGGTGATCCTCTCGACGCACATTGTCGATGATGTGCGCGAGCTCTGCCCGCGCATGGCCATCATTGCTTCGGGACAAGTGCTGCTGGAGGGCTCGCCCGCGGAGGCCCTGGCCGCGCTCGACGGTCAGATCTGGTCGCGCGTGGTGGCGACGGATGAGGAATTGCGTGCCTTAGAGGCGCATCTCAACATCGTCAGCACCCATCTGGTCGGCGGCCAGCATGAAATCCGTGTGTTCTCTGCGAGTTCTCCCGGCGCCGAATTCCGTGCGGCCGAATCGGGGCTCGAAGACGTCTATTTCTTGAATTTGTCGCGCCACTCGAAGCATTAAAGCGGCATCGCAAGGCAATTACCATGAGCATGTTCTGGGAGTTCTTCACGTTTGAGTTGCGTTTTCGGGCGAAGAGTCCTTCGACTTACATTTATTTTCTGCTGTGGCTGGCATACGCGTTTCTCAGCGTGGCAGCTGAAAACTTTGGGCCGGTGGCCAACGGCAACGGTAAGGTGCTGCTGAACGGCCCGTACGGCATTACGTTCAACGACCAAGTGGCGTGCCTGTTCGGCCTTATCATCATCGCAGCCATATTCGGCACCTCGATTCTGCGAGATTTTCAGCGCGATACCTATCAGATTCTATTCACCAAGCCGGTCTCGAAACTCGCTTACCTAGGCGGCCGCTGGGCCGGATCATTTGTCACCACCGTATTGGTCTTTAGCGGCCTGCTGCTCGGGACGTATCTCGGCACCCTGGCCCCGTGGGCGGATCACGCCCGCATTGGCCCGAATCACCTGAGCTGGTACCTGGAGCCGTTTCTTTCCATCATCGTGATTCAGGTGTTTTTCACCGGCTCGCTTTTTTTCGCGGTGGCGGCCCTGACGCGCAAGATATTCATCGTCTATCTTCAAGGCGTGGCGCTGTTCATGGTCTACCTGATCGGCGTTACGGCTTTTTCGACGACGCGGTCCCTGGAGCACTTTTGGTCAGGCATTCTCGATCCGGTCGGTTTGCTGCTCAATAATGCCGTTTCGCGTTACTGGAGCGTCATCGAGAAAAACACCCAGCTATTCCCATGGGATTTTTCGGGATACTCGCCGGGCGTATTTCTATTCAACCGGCTGCTCTGGATCAGTGTCGGCGTGGCGGCTCTGCTCGCCGCCTGGGTGCTGTTCCCCATGTCGGTCGAGGCGCTTACCGCTCGCTCACAAGGCAGGCGCGCGGCGCGCGCGCGCCAGGACGAGGAGGTCGGCCTCGAGAGAAAACGCTCCTTCGTGGCCGTGCAGTTGCCCAGAGTCCGTCAAGTTTTTGGCCCGGGCACGGCGTTTCGGCAATATCTCGCGCTCACCGCTTTAAGAATCCGCCTGATCGTGACGGAAGTGCCATTTTGGGCGATCGTGGGCTTGCTGATCGTGCTCGCCGTCAACAATGGCAACTTTGCGGGCCGTGTCGGCGGCGTCGATGTCTGGCCGGTGACCTACCTGATGGTGCAGGCCGTTGAGGGATCGGCGACCTTGTTCTTCCTCATCGTCGCCGGTCTCTACGGCGCCGAACTCATTTGGCGCGAGCGCGACACGCGTTTCGACGGAATTCACGATGCCTTGCCGATCGGGGAATCAAGCGATTGGTTGTCCAAACTGACGGCGATCGCCTTCGTAGAATGCATCCTCTTGGGCATTACCATCCTGATCGGTATTTTGATGCAGACCCTGGCCGGCTACTACCACTACGAAGTGTGGCAGTACGTCAAGGAATTGTACTTCATCACCTTGCCGTTGATTCTCGGCTTCATCATGTTCGCGATGTTCGTGCAGACCATGGTCTCGAACAAATTCATCGGCCATGGCATCGTCATCGGCGTCTTCGTGCTGCAATCGGTGCTGTCCGCGTGGGGCTGGGAAAATACGCTCCTGATTCCCGGCAATGTGCCTCAGTACTCTTATTCCGACATGAATGGCTACGGGCATTTCGTGCCATCCATCGTCTGGGCAATCACCTATTGGTTTGCGATCTTCGCGTTCCTGGGCGTCGTCTCCATGGCCTACGCCCGGCGCGGCGCCGAGGATTCGCTGCGCGCACGCAGCCGCCTGGCGCGTGCACGCCTGCCCGCGCTATCCGCGGCCATGGCGGCGTGCGCACTGCTGGCTGTCGGTGCCGGCGCTTGGTACTACTACAACGCCCACGTGCTCAACGAGTACGTTACGGCGGCGGGCCGTCGGCATGAGCTGGCTGACTATGAAAAGCAATTCAAGAAATTCGAGAGCTTGGATCAGCCCAAGGTCACCGCGGTCGATGCGGCGATCGACATTTTTCCGGCGCAAAGATCGTTCAGCGGCACGGGCCGTTTTACCTTGCAGAACAAGAGCGATCATCCAATCTCTGAAATCCACGTGACCGATCAACATGAGAGCGTCACTCAAGTGCAATTTGACCGGCCCTTTCACCTGGTCAGCCGCGCGCCGCGCGACCTCTACAGCATTTATGCCCTGGATCAGCCGCTGGGCGTAGGCGAAGTGGTGACGCTGACATTCGCGGTGTCGCACGTCTCCAAAGGCTTTCGCGATGGGAATGAACTCGCGGAGTTTGCCTATAACGGCAGTTTCTTCGGAGAGTCCTTTTTTCCCATCATTGGCTACGACCCGACCATCGAAATCGATGACCCGCGACGGCGCCGCGAGGAGCACCTGGGTGGGCTCGAGGACATGGCCGAAAGAGGCAATGCGCGTGAGTCGCGCATCAATCTGTTCACGGCGAACTCTGATTGGATCACTTACCACACCGTGGTGAGCACATCCGATGATCAAATAGCGATCGCCCCGGGTTATTTGGTGCGCGCCTGGCAACAAAACGGCCGCCGCTACTACGAGTACAGCATGGGTTCGACCCATATACTGGACTTCTTTGCGTATTTGTCGGGACGGTACACCGTGCGCAAAGAACAGTATGCGGGCGTGAACGGTCCGGTCAGCCTCGAGGTCTATTACGACCCGGCGCATACCTACAATATCGATGAAATGCTGGCCGGTTCGCGCGCCGGCCTCGAGTACTTCGAGAAAAATTTCAGTCCGTATCAATTCAACCAATACCGGGTGTTGGAGTTCCCACGCTACCGCACGTTCGCTCAGTCGTTCCCGAACACCGTGCCTTTCTCTGAAGCGATCGGTTTCATCAGCCGCGTGCGCAAGCCGACCGACGTCGATCTAACCTTGTTTGTGACCGCGCACGAACTGGGGCACCAATGGTGGGGCCATCAGTTGATTGGTGGCAGGGTACAGGGCTCGAATATGTTGGCCGAGACCTTGGCACAGTATTCGGCCTACATGGTGATGCAGCAGAAGTACGGCAAAGATTACATGCACCGCGTCATGCGGCACTACTTGGACCGCTATCTTCGCGGCCGCGCCGGAGAGGTGCGTGGTGAGCGGCCGCTGGCCTTGGTTCAGCGTGAGGCCTACGTGTGGTATGAGAAGGGCGGCCAAATCATGTACAGCCTCGCCGATTATGTCGGTGAGGATAAAATCAATCTCGCGCTGCATAACTTCCTGATGCAGTACCGCTACGCCAATTCACATAATCAGACCGACGCGGTCCAGCAAGAAAGCGGCGCCGCCGCGGAAAATCAGCCATACCCCGACACCCGGCTGTTGATCGCGGCGCTGCGCGAACAAACGCCGCCGGAGCTTCAATATCTCATCGACGACGGCTTCAACCGCATCGTGCTCTATGACAACAAAGTGTTGTCCGCCACCTCGAAAAAGACCGCTGACGGAAAATACCAGGTGACCCTGAATGTGGAGGCGCGCAAGGTGCAAGCCGACGCGAATGGCGCTGAGACACCGATGCCGTTGGCCGATTTCATCGATATCGGCGTGTTCAGCGGCAAAAAGGACGAGGAAAAGCCGCTCTATATGAAAAGGGAAAAAATCACCCGCGAGCATGAAATCTTCACGATCGTGGTCGATCAGCAGCCTACTCGCGCGGGTATCGATCCTTACAACAAGCTGATCGACCGGATTGCCGACGACAACATGATCGACATCACGCAATGATGGGGGTCTGGATTTAAACCTTTGGGGCCGCGGGTTCCTCTAATCCGGCATGATTCACAGCCTGCAGCGAGTTTTTGCCATGGATTCCAGCAGCGAGCCGTTGGATACGATCGCGGCGGCCGCTGCCGGCGATATGGCCGCATTTGAGCGGCTTTACCGGCAATTCTCGCCCCGTATATACGGTTTGTGCCTGCGGCTCACGGGCCAGCGCGAGGCTGCCGAGGATTGCACGCAAGAATCCTTTGTCGCGGCCTGGCGAGCGTTAGGCCGCTTTGAGCGGCGCAGCCGATTTTCGACCTGGCTGCACAAAATTGCGGTCAATTGCGTGCTATCGCGGCGCAAGGGACTGCGGGCCGAATACGAGGTTGCCGAACCCTTGTCGGGCTTGCCCGATCGAGCCGACTTAAGCAGCGGCGCGCCGCCGCTCGATATCGAACGCGCCATTGCCGCGTTGCCCGAGGGTGCGCGGCATGTACTCGTGCTGGTCGGCATTTACGGATTTAGCCATGCGGAAGTTGCGAGCGCTCTGGGTGTCGCGGAAGGAACTTGCAAAGCTCAGCTGCACCGTGCGCGTCAATTGCTGAGTTCAACTTTGGGACTGGAGGAATCATGAACGATCGCCAACAAGAGTCGCTTGACAGGCTGATCGCAAATTTGCCAAGAGAGATCGCGCCGCCCGGCAATCTGTGGCCGCGCATCGCCGCGCGGCTGCCTCGCAGAACGCGGCGCGCGCCGCCCATGGCACTCGCAGCGACGATTGCGCTGGCGGCCGCAGGCCTCGCCAGCTTCTTTACCTGGGCCGTGCTCGAGAGCCGAACGGTACCGCGCGTCGTTCAGACCGGAGCGGCGACGAGTTCATTTGAGGAGCCGCGCGATCCGAAGTACGTGCTGGCGCGCGATTCGGTGGAAAAGACCTTTCGCGAGCGGCTCGGGTTGCTCGAGCCCGCGACGCGGGCAAAAATCGAAGCTAGTTTGGCGGTCATTCAAAAGGCGCACGAGGACATCCGCAAGGCCCTGGCCTCCGACCCGCAAAGCCCAGTGCTCGAACAACTATGGGAAAGCACCGGGCAAGACGAGTTTGACCTCTACGACCGCGTCGTTGAGGCCACCCAACCCACTATGACAAGGACTTGATCATGGCACCCGTTCAATTCGCGAACCATTTGACGAACCCCATCCGCCTCGGTGCGCTCGCGCTGCTGGCTTGTCCTTGGTCGCTTGCTTACGGGGCGACTTCCGTTGACGAACACCGGGCGGCGAACCCCCAAGGCGCGGTGGAGATCGACAATGTCGCCGGCCTAATCGATGTGCAGGGATGGGACAAATCCGAGGTCGCTGTGACCGGCACGATCGGCAAAGATGTGGAGCGCGTCGATGTGACGGGCGACAGCAACCGCACCTCCATCCGCGTGGTGCTGCCGAGGGGCATGCACTTTGGCGTGAGCGACGGCGAAGCGCACTTGGTGATTCACGTGCCCACGAACAGTTCGGTTTCCGCCTCGCTGGTGAGCTCCGACTTGAAGGTTTCGGCAGTTCACGGCGCTCTGGAGCTGCGCACGGTCAGCGGCAATATCAGCGGCGAGGGCGGTGGTGACCTGCGCGCGAATGATGTGAGCGGCGATATTCACTTCACGGCGATGGCGGCAAAGAGGATCGAGGCGAAGTCGATCAGCGGCAGCATCGTGCTGACGGGCGGCAACACCGATATCGAGGCCAATACCGTCAGCGGCGATGCGCACTTGACCCTGGGGACTGTGTCCCGGGCTCGCTTCAGGACTGTCTCCGGCGCCATTTCCGCAACACTGGCAGCGTCCGCCGATGCGCAAATTGATGGTGAGTCCGTGAGCGGCGACATCAAGCTGGATTTCGCCGGCGAGCCCGCGGCGGACTTCGATGTGCGAACCCTTAGCGGCGATATAGAAAATTGCTTCGGGCCGAAGCCGGAGGAACCCCGACATGGACCCGGCAAGCGCTTGACGTTCAAGACCGGCGACACCTCTGCTCGCATTCATCTCACGAGCAACAGCGGTGAAGTGCGGTTGTGCGCGAAAAGGTGATTTCACATGCCGACGACGGGTACTGTTGACAGCCGGCTAAATTTTCGCTTCGCCGGGTCAGTGTATGCCTACGCGGGCTGCTGGCGGATGCTGGTACTCGGGAAGTTGAGCGTTCGATAGGCTGAGTGCTTCCTTTCCCGAACTTTCCCGAACGCCGGCAATGCCGAAGGAGCGCCTATGAACACAGCCGCTGTGGTCTCTCAACCGATTCCTCTCCCACCCCTTCCATTCGATCAGGGTGCACTGGCGCCAGTCATTTCGGCCAATACTCTGAACTTCCATTACGGCAAGCATCACAAGACCTACGTCGAAACGCTGAACAAATTGATTGTCGGCACCGAATTCGCCGATATGCCTCTGGAGAAAATCATCAGAGCAACATCCGGGCAGGCGGATCAGGCCGCCATCTTCAACAACGCCGCACAGGCATGGAATCACACGTTTTATTGGAAGAGCCTCAAGCCGAAAGGCGGTGGAGAACCGCCGGCCGCGCTCAAGCGCCTGATGGAGACTTCATTCGGCGGCGTGGATCAATGCAAGAAGGAATTGTCCAAGGCGGCCGTCGGACAGTTCGGCAGCGGCTGGGCATGGCTGGTGCAAGACGGCGAGAAGCTCAAAATCCTCAAGACCCCCGATGCCCACACACCCCTGACCGACGGGCCCAAACCCCTGCTCACGATCGACGTCTGGGAGCACGCTTACTATTTGGACTACCAGAACCGGCGCGTGGATTACGTCAATGCGCTGATCGACAAGCTCGCGAACTGGGGGTTCGCGGCCGACAATCTCGGCTAGGACCCTCGGCACTGTGAGTTTGAGCGGCCGGAATGGCCGAGGGGATTGAGAAGCGTCGAGGCCCGAAAGAGCAGGACCTCGACGCTTCTCAAGCCCCTCGGCCTTTCATGCTGAACGCTCAAACTCACGGTGCCGGAGGACCAGTGTCGAGTGTTCCTCCGTGGCGCCAGCCGCCGCCCAATGCTTTGACGAGCAGCACACTGGCGCTCATGCGGCGCAGTTGAATCGTTACATTGGCCAACTGCGCTTGCAGCGAGGTGTTTTCCGCGGTCACCACTTCGAGATAGGTCACCAAGCCCGCCTTGTAGCGATATTGAGCCTGCTCCAGCGCCGTGGCAGTGGCTTTGACAGCGGCTGCCTCGCTCACGCTTTCCTGCTGCAATTGCCGAAGCGCCGCAAGGTTGTCTTCGACCTCTTGATAGGCACTCAGCACGGTGTTTCGATAGTTCGCCACCTGCTCATCGTAGACCGCGTGCGCCTGCGCGGATTGCGCACGATGACGTCCTGCGTCGAATACGGTCAGTAATCCGGCTGCCGGCCCCACCGACCATAGTTTGCTGGGCGCGGTGAGCCAGTTCGACGCGCTGGCGCTGTCGAAGCCCGCGGCCGCGCCCAAACTGAAGACAGGAAAGTAAGCGGCGCGTGCAACGCCGATCTGCGCGTTGGCCGCTGCTGTGCGGCGTTCCGCGGCCGCGACATCGGGGCGACGCTCCAACAAAGAGGAAGGTAATCCCGGATCAATGGGCGGCGGTGCGGCCGAGACCGCCAAGGGGCTCGCATCCATGTGGAAGGCGGATGGATTCTGTCCCAACAACACCGCAATCGCGTGCTCGCTCTGGGCGCGTTGTAAGCGAATATCGGCAGCTTGGGTGCGTGCCGTTTCCAGTTGCGCTTGCGCCTGCGCGACATCGGTGAGGGCGGCGGCGCCGCCGTTGTAGAGATTCTCGGTCAGCACCAGTGCCCTCGCGTAGTCCTCGACCGTCTGGTCAAGCAGTTGCTGTTCCGTGTCTTGCGAACGCAGCGAGAAATAATCGTTAGCCAGTTCGGCGTGAATCGCCAAGTCGAGCGTCGCGAGGTCCGCCGCGCTCGCCTGTTGACTTGCCTGCGCCGAGGCGACAGCGTTGCGCACCCGGCCCCAGACGTCGATCTCATAGGACAGGTCTGCTTGCAGATCAAAATTGTTGTAGACCGGTTCCGCGCCCCTTAGAAATGTCGGGGAATTGACCGAGGCGCGCGATCGGGTCGCCGAGGAGTCGACGTTAAGCGTTGGGAACAGATCCGCGCGCGCGATTCGCGTTGCCGCACGTGCCTGCAACAGTCTCGCGTAGGCTGCCTTTAGATCCTGGTTGGCATCGGCGACCTGCGCCTCGAGACTCTCAAGAGTGGGATCTTGGAAAATCACCCACCAGGCACCGCGCGCCTGCGAGTCCGCAGGTTCCGCAGGCTTCCAGTCGCCGGCTTCCTTGTAGGCGGCCGTGGGCGGTACGCTCTTGGGAGTCTTGTACGCGGGCGCAAATGAACAGGCGCCCAGCGTCAGTAGTGTGCCGAGCAACGCAGGCCCGCAATACTGAGACAGGCTCCCGGCCGTCATCAGGTCTTTCCATTGGCCGTGGGTGTGGGGCTGGGTGCAGGTTGCGCGGCGTCAGGCACTGCGATTCGCACTTGCATACCATCGGCGATGGAATCCGGGGGATTGAGCACGACCGTTTCGTGGGGTGCGAGTCCCGACAGCACCTCGATTGAATTGCCGAAGTCGCGGCCCTGAACAATGCTCTTGAGTTTGACGCGCCGTTGACTGTCGAGGGTGGCCACCTGCAGGCCGGCGGAGCGGAACAACACCGTATTGGCGGGAAGGCGCATGGTTTCGGCGCTGGCAGGAAGCTTGAAATGCACTTCTGCGTAGGCGCCGGGAAAGATTTCACCTTTGGCGTTGTCCAATTGGAGTTCAACCTGCAAGGTGCGCAGCGTGGGGTCCAGAGAATTCGACGTTCGTACGACTTTGGCGGAAAACGTGCGGTTAGCGTGCTCCGCAAAATACATCCTGGCTTCCAGCCCCGGCGTTGTGGCCGCCGCGAACGGCTCCGGCACACGTACATAAATTCGCAGCAAGTGCGTATCCGCGATGCGAAATAGTTCCGTTCCGCTGCTTTGGCCGGCGTTGATCAACGCACCGATGTCGGTATTGCGGGCGGTAATGACACCGGTAAAGGGAGCAACCACCCGCTTGAACGATTCCAAGTCATGCAGCCGCGCCACGTTGGCCGCGGCTGAATCAGCGGCGGCGATCTTGGCGGCGGCATCGCCCGCTTTTTCGTCCGCGTCCTGCTTGGATACGGATTGGGTGGCAAGCAATCCTTGCCACCGCACGTTGGTGGTCTTGGACAGGTTCTCGTTCGCCCGGGCCGTCGCCAGATCAGCTTGTGCCTGGGTCAGCTGCTGATCGACTTCCGGGGTTTCGATCTCTGCCAACAACTGCCCCTTGGTGACGAGCGTGCCGATATCGGTATTCCAGGATTTGAGGTAGCCGCTGGTGCGCGCATAGATCGGCGCCTCTATAAATGCCTGCACAGCGCCGGGCAGCACCAACTCCTCGCCGGCCGAGCTGGCTTCGGCGGTCGTGGTGGTGACGGTCGGCATGGCCGCTTCCGTATTTTGCTTGACGAGTTCGCCGCGAGCGAGGACCCGGCTGATCTCGCCCCAAACGCCGAGCGCAATGGCGACAATCAGGGCTATCCAAGCGTAGCGGCGGATTTTCTTATCAGACATGGGCAGGCTCCGCGGGTCCAAGCGGCTGCAGCGAGCTTCGCCCGTGAATAATCGAAAATACGGTCGGCACAAAAAACAGCGTCGCGACAGTGGCAAAAATCAGACCGCCGATGACGGCGCGTCCCAAGGGGGCGTTCTGCTCCCCGCCATCTCCCAATCCCAAGGCCATCGGGATCATGCCGATGATCATGGCCAGTGCCGTCATGAGCACGGGGCGCAGACGCGTGAAACCGGCCTGCAGGGCGGCCTCCATGGCCGTGTCGCCGGCGTTCATGCGCTCGCGCGCAAAACTAATCACCAACACGCTGTTGGCAGTTGCCACACCCATGCACATGATGGCTCCGGTGAGGGCGGGCACGCTCACGGTCGTGTGCGTGAGAAACAGCATCCAGACGATGCCCGCGAGCGCGGCCGGCAGCGCGGTGATGATGATGAAGGGATCGAGCAAGGACTGAAAATTCACGACGATCAACATGTAGACCAGAATGATGGCGCCAATCAAGCCGATCAGCAGTCCGTTGAACGATGCCTTCATGGTTTGGACCTGGCCGCGCAAGACGATCGTCGATCCCTTCGGCAGATCCTTCTTTGCATCCGCAATAATTTTATTGATCTGCGCGGCAACATATCCTAAGTCGGTGCCGTCCACGGAGCCAAAAATGTCGAGCGCCGTGATTGCATTGTAGTGGCTCACCACGGCCGGCGCGACGCTGCGATAAATCTTCGAGACATTCGAAAGCAGCTGCGATCCGCCGACCGCACCGTTGCTCAATGGTGTATTGCCGAGATCATTGAGCGTCTCGAGGCGATACTGCGGAGTCTGGGTCGCAACCTGGTATTGAGTTCCGGAGCGCGGATCGACCCAAAAGCTGGGCGAGGTCTGAAAACTGCCAGACAGCGATACCAGCATGTTGCCGGCCACGCTCTGCTCGGTCAGGCCGACCAGCTGAGCCTTGGTTCGGTCGACGTCGACATTGAACTGCGGATAGTCGCCGGTTTGGTGAATATGCAGATCCACCGCGCCTGCGACGCTGTGCAGTTTCTGCAGCAGCACATTGGCAAATTCGTGATTGGCTTGAACGTTGTCGCCGGTGATCTGGATGTCGATCGGGGCGGGGAGTCCGAAATTCAAAATCTGTCCGATCATGTCGGCCGGCAGAAAGGCAAACTGCGTGGACGGATACGTGGCGTTTAACTTCTTACGTAAGGCGCGGACGAATTGCACCGTGGGCTTGTGATCTTCAGTGAGGTTGACGTAAATGTCCGCATCTCCCGGGCCCACCGGCGCCGAGGTGCTGTAAGACAGATTTATTCCGCTATAGGGCAGGCCGAGGTTATCGACCATGCTGCTGATTTGATTCGCCGGAACGACCTCGCGAATCGTGGCCTCGACGCGATCGGCCAGCGCGGCAGTCTCTTCAATGCGGGTCCCGGTCCGCGCGCGAAAATGCAGCTTGATCTGGCCGCCGTCCACTGAAGGGAAGAAGTCCTGTCCCAACCCCGGCAGCGGCCCGATCGGGAAAGCCAGGACTGCGGTGGCAACCATGGCGCCGAGAAAAATCGCGGCGAAGCGCGGGCCGCTCTGTAGCGCCGTGCCGAGCAAGCTGTGGTAGTTCTCGCGGAAGCGTTCGAAGCCGTGCTCGAATCGCAATTGAAAGCGGCCCAGGAATCCGGGTTGTTTGCGCTTGGCGTCGTGTTTCTTGAGCCAAAATTTCGCCAGTGTCGGCACCAGCGTGCGCGACAGCAGGTACGAAGCCAGCATCGCGAACACCACCGCTTCCGCCAGGGGTATGAAGAGAAATTTGGCGATTCCTGCCAGCAAGAACATGGGTACGAATACGATGCAGATGGACAGTGTGGAAACCAGGGCCGGTAAGGCGATCTGATGGGCACCATCGAGAATGGCCACCTCGACCTCCTTGCCCTGCTCGAGGTGATAGTTGATATTTTCGATGGTCACGGTGGCATCATCGACCAGAATACCCACCGCGAGGGCCAAGCCGCCCAAGGTCATGATGTTGATGGTTTCGCCCAATGCCGACAGGCAACAGATCGAGGCGAGAATCGACAGAGGTATCGAAATCGTAATGATCAGGGTGCTTCGCCAGCTGCCCAGAAACAGCAGGATCAATAATCCGGTCAGCGCACCCGCAATGACCGCCTCCCGTATGACGCCCGAAATGGCGGCGCGCACGAACACCGATTGATCGCTGAGCGCCTCGATTTTCAGGTCCGCCGGCATGAGCGTGCGGATCTGCGGCAGCTTCTCGTTGATGCTGTTGATGATGTCGATGGTGGAGGCCTTGCCGGTCTTCAAGACACTCAGCAAGAGTGCGCGCTTGCCGCCCAGGCGCACCATGTTGGTCTGCGGTGAGTAGCCGTCGCGCACATGGGCGACGTCGCGCACATAGGTCACCGTGCCGTTCTGCGCGCGAATCGGCAGGTTGTTCAACTCATCGATCGTCAGCGGACTGGAATTGACCTTGATGAAATATTCCAGAGCGCCGATTTTTTGCGTGCCGGCCGGCAGAATCAAATTTTGCGCGCCGATCGCCGCGACCACATCGTTGCCCGACAACCCGTGCGCGCTCAAGGCTTGCGGATCGAGATCGACTTGCACTTGGCGTTGCTTGCCGCCGTAGGGGTAGGGGATCGACGCGCCCTGCACCGTTGATAGCTGGGTGCGCAAGATCGTTTGCGAAAGGTCAAAAATACGCGCTTCGGTCAGGGTTGGACTGCTGAGCGCGAGCTGCAAAATAGGCACCGTGGAAGCGTTGTACGACAAGATGAACGGCGAGGTCGTGCCGGGCGGCGAGTAGGCAAGCTGGGACTGCGAGACCGCGGTGATCTGCGCGACCGACAGGTCTTGATCGACGCCCGGTTGGAAGAAGTATTTAACGATCGAGGTGCCGACGACCGATTGCGACTCCGTGTGTTCGACGTCGTTCACCACCGTTTGCGCCGTGCGCTCCGAAAACAACACAATCCGGTTCGCGATCTCTTCCGGCAGAATGCCGTTGTAGCGCCAAATGACCGCCGCAATAGGAATCTTGATGTTGGGGAAAATGTCCGTCGCGGTATTTAAGATCGCGTAGCCGCCGAGCAGTACGATCAACACCGCCAGCATGATGAAGGTGTAGGGCCGCTGTAACGCTACTCTAACGATCCACATGCTGCGCTCCCACGCGAACCGAACAAGTTAATCGCCACGCGGGATGGCGCGGGTCGGCAAAGCGAAAGAACTTAAGCGCTAACATCCCAAGCGCAAGCAAACGATGTGCTACCTGTTATTGGACACGGGCGTATGCCCGTAAAGGGCGATGAATGTAAGTGATATATCTGGTCAAGTCAAAAGACTGCGTTGCCTCTCTTCGTCAATGCGAAATTAAGCGGCCTGCTGCAAAGCCGTGCCGCCGGTGCGACGCTGACGATCGAGAATTTCCTGCGAGACATCCCAAAGGCGCCGCGCCAGCACGGTGTCCAGTAGCAAAGGATTCCCCTCTGAAACTTTGCAATCCGACCAATACTCGCCCGTGATGCCTGAAGCCTCCGGGCTGGCGGCCAGCAGCGCCTGAGTCGCCGCCGCCTGCGCCGCTGTTTTGGCGAAGAGCCGCGCGAAAAATCCTTTGCGAATGCGTGTCCGCGCGGCACCAGGATCGGCCGAGTTGACGGCGATGCCGCGCGCCGTCAAGCGGCGCGACAATTCCTTGGCGTACAGAGCGTTTGCCAATTTCGACTGCGCATAGAATGTTGACGGCTTGTAAAACTGACGGCCGTCGAGATTGTCGAACATGATGCCGTCGCCGGGCGCCTGACTGATGCTCGCGCCGCTGCTCACCATCACGATCCTGGCACTGCCATCGCGCAATAAATCCGCAATCCCATTCACCAACATGAAATGGCCCAGATGATTGGTGAGAAACTGCATTTCAACGCCATACCGGGCCTCCAGGGAGGGCAGGTTCGCGGCGGCGGCATTGGCGACAATCGCGTCGAGCGGAACCGAAAGTCTGCGGATGGCCTCAAGCGCAGCGGCGATCGAATCAAAACGCGACAAATCGCAGCCGACGGGAATGCAGGCCGGACTCGCCTGCGCGCAGGCCCGCGAAGCGGATTCAAGGGTTCGCGCCATTCCGATCACCGAGGCGCCGTTGGCCGCAAAGGCATTCATCGTTTCGAGGCCAAGTCCTGAATTGCATCCGGTGACGATGATGTGTCTGCCGGTCAGGTCAATGCCGGCCAATACATGATCCGCCGTCGAGCGCCGTCCAAATTGAATCGATATTGCCATTAAGCAAACCCCTTCAGTTCGCGCTGTTGATTCAAGGGCATGCATGCCATTCGAACCGCAGCCGTTATACCTTTCAGAAAGTCTTCTTGAGTCTTGCAAGTCTGTTTGAGCCCGCGCGCCGTGGCATGCAAAGCGCGCGCAAAGTCGGCGATGTTCAAGCCGGCAGCGGCGCAGCGATCGCCCACAGCCGTTGCGCTGATGGCATTTACAAGGGCTTCCTCAAATTGCCACTCGTATTCCGTAAGCGTCGCGCCCGCCAAGGAAGTACTTGCGCACATGAGATCAGCGGCATCCGCGCCGAGAAAGCCGACGAAGCGCCCGGACCACTCTCTGCAGGCGGCGATCAACCGGCTTTCCAA
>DATNKC010000293.1:0-4155 GCA_035603615.1 Steroidobacteraceae bacterium
TTTGAGTGCCATACCTGGGCCAAGGGCCAAACGGGATTTGATCCGACCCAGCCGGGCGGGGGCGCTCCAGGAGGCGCCGCGATGAATCGCAGCAATTATGACCGCGCCATGTCAGCCTGTTTGCAGGCGCGCGGCTATCAAGTTAACTAAACCAGCGGCCGGTGGGTGAAATCCTACGCCCGTCGCTGTTTGGCGCCGACTGTCGCTTCGCCGCGCATCGCGGCATGATGAAGCACGGTCAGTGAAGTTCTCTAAGGAAATTTTCGATGCTCGTCACCCAAACCAGCGCTATCGAGGAGGAAAACGACATTAACGTCGTTCGCCGAGGGCTGGATCTTCCTGCGGCTGCCGCCAGCGCGTTCGAAGACATCAAACAGAAGTTAACGAACCATAAACAGAAATTCACGAACCAGCGTCAGTGGCGTGAATTCGTCTCGGCCGTCCAGTGCTCGGTGAATTATCCGGCTGCGATCAATTCGCTGCGATCCGGCACCCAGTTGTTCAGCGACGGATTGGCGCAAGTTCATGCCTTTGTGCGCACGTTGCACGTTGCGGGATACCGCTAATAATCAGGGCCGGTAGGAAGCGTCAAGGCCCGAAGGCAACGACGAGTGCTGCCTCCCAGACGTGACTTTGAGCGATTCCTGAAAAGCCATGGGCCGGTCAAAATGCGGCTCAATTCCGATAGGTGATTGTGATACCAACGGTGCGCGGCCTGAACGTGTACTGTCGCTCCAGCGATGGGGCGTTGCCCGGATAGATGGTGAAATTGTAATTGTTGACCGTGTGCGTGTCGGTCAGGTTGTCGACGAACGCCGCAGCCTGCCAGTTGCCAAAATTCATACCGGCGCGCGCCGAAGCTAGGTTGGTCGACGACAGCGGGTAAAACGACGCGTTGAATTGCAGCGTGTTGGGGTCTTGAGCCGCCGACGGCCATTTGTTGCGGCTGGTGTATTCATCGTCGATGCGCACGAATGAGGGCAGATCGAACACGTTGAATTTGTATTGCAGTCCCAGGGTGAAGGTGAAAGGCGCTCCGGGTTGCCCGGGCGGCTCGCCGCTTTGGCCGACGATGGCATCTCCCTTGGAAACGATGGGCAGCGCTTGGACGTCCGAGAATCTTGAATCCTGCGTATAGCGCGCACTGGTGTAACCGGTGGCGATCTCGGCCGTGAAATTGTCCGTCAGCGCGATTTCCGCTTGGATATCCCCGCCTTTCGCAACCGCAGTGCCTAAATTCGCGATAAAGGTGATCTGACAGGTCGGCGGCAGCACGCTCTGCTGAATGTTGTTCCAGCGGATGTAGTAAATGCTGCTGGCGATTTTCACGCGATTATCGATATTATTTTTCGCTCCCACCTCGAAGCTATTGACGGTGTCGGATCCAAAGGTGGGGGGCGATTGCGTAATGCCGAAGGATGCGAAATCCGGCGCACAGGCTGCCTGTGGCACGGGATTGTTGGCGCCGCCCGGGCGGAAGCCTTTCGCGTAGGTCGCGTAATACAAGTTTCGCGGGTCGAACTGGTAGGAGAAGCTTGCCTTGGGCGTGAAGGAATTCTCCGTTTGCGAGACATCCACCGTCTGCGGCGGCAGGAATAATTGCGGACCGCCGGTCAGGGAATCGTTGGTGAACTTGATTCTCGAGTAGCGCCCGCCCAGCGTCAGCTTGTACTGATCGGTGAAGGCGTAGGTGCCTTCGGCAAAAAAGGCATATTGCTGATCGGTCGCCTTGGTTTGCAGAAAATAAGAATCATTGGGAAAACGCGGATCATAGGTGACGGGCAAGCCGGTATTCGGATCCACGAACCAGTCGGTGTAAGGCAAACCTGTGGCCGCGACCGACAATTCATTGAGCAAGGGATCATGAATCTGCTCGAGATACGTCTGCCGGTCGTCGCTGAAGAAAACACCGGCGGTCCAGAATAGCGGCGAGGTGGCATCCACCGATTGCAGGCGAATTTCCTGGGTGATGTTTTGCTGCCCGTTGTCGATGGAGTTCGGCGAACGATAATTGGTTGCGCCGGGGGGCAGATGCACACCCAGGTTGTCGAGCAGGGGATAGGGCGAGGACGCGTTGGATCCGTCGCTATTTAGAAACACCTCGGATTGATAAAACCCCAGGTTGTAGAGCGTGCCCTCGTAGCCGGTTTCCTCGTCGCGATGAAAATAGGAGGTGTTGGAGATCAGCTTGGCAAAACCTAGATTTCCTTCGGCCTTCACGGAGGCCAGATAGAACCGATCCGGATCGGAGCGCTGATCCGGGTCGGCGCTGACGAATTGGTTATTGCTGGGATTCGAGTACAACGGCCAGTAGTCCTCAACATTATTTCGGTATCGGTCTTGGTAGTAGATGCTGGGCGTGATCGTCCATTCCTCCGAGGGCGCATAGATAAGTGCCAGCCGGTACAGCACGGTCTCATCGAAGTTGGCATTCTTTTGCACGGTCTGGAGCGATACGGGATCGATCAGGTCGATGTAGCCGCCATCGCGGCGGTACCAAACAGTCAGGCGCGCACCCAGCGTGTTTTCGATCAAGGGACCGCCGGCCGCAATGCCCCCTTCGTAGTTGATCGAGCCTCCTTCTGTGTAGGAGACCTCTTCGCGGCTGTAGAAGCTATTTTGGGTGAGGCTCGGCTGGGTCGTGATATAGCGCACGGTGCCGCCCTCGGATCCTGCGCCGAATAGCGTGCCCTGCGGCCCGCGAAGTACTTCGACCCGGTCAATATCGAATGACTTCGGCAGGGCATCGTCGGGGTTGAACGCGGTACCGCGGATTTGGATCGGGGTGTCGTCGATGTAGATGCCGGTGGTGCCGGCGCCCCCGGTCGAGGCAATGCCGCGGATGGAGATGTTGTTGGTGCCCGAATTGTCGATATTGACGCCGGGCGTGAAGTGCACGATGTCCTGGAAATCCTTGATGCCGCGAAGATCCATGGCGTCCTGCGTCAGCGCCGTGACACTGATCGGCACCTTACTCAGACTTTCCTCATGGCGCGTCGCGGTGACGGTGATTTCCTGCAACGGGCCGCTGGCATCCGCGGCTGCGGTGGTATCGGCCGCGGATGCAGGCGCTGCGTATGCAGCCGCTGCGCATAATGCAGCCAGTGCGCCGCCGATCGCGGCGACCCGCCGCGGCTCGCTCCCAAGTAGTCGGCAAGATATTCGGAATTGTGACATGAGAGCATCCCCAGCTTATTTCGAGCGCATGCCGCGCGATGATTGCGTTCACATTGCAACATATCGGCTTAACGGTTGAAAGGCTAGTTGTGGGATCATTCCCTCATGAGCAGCCCCGCCGAGCGTCCCCGACCTAAGTCCCTGAATCCCTTGTTGGCATTGTGGCCTTTTCTGCGCCCCTATTGGCCCATGATGGTGGGCGGCGTCTTCGCCCTGCTGATCGCCGCGGGCGCGCAATTGGCACTGCCGGTAGCGTTGCGCCAGCTCATCGACCATGTATTTGCGCAAAAAGACCTCGGCACGGTCAACAAATGGTTTTTGGGTTTCCTGGCGGCGGCGGTAATTTTTGGTGCATTTGCCGCGCTACGCTTTTACATGGTGACCTGGGTAGGGGAGCGCGTCGTTGCGGATTTGCGCACCGCCATCTATCGGCGCGTGGTGCGCATGGACCCCATGTTTTACGAGACCACACGGGTAGGCGAGGTGCTGTCGCGCCTCACCGCCGACACGACGCTGGTGCAAGCCATCGCGGGCGTCAATTTGTCCATCGTGCTGCGCTCCACCTTGAGCTTGATTGGGGCGCTGGTGCTGATGGGCTTCACCAGCGCCAGGCTCATGGGCGTGATTGTGCTGATGATTCCCGTCGTCATCGTGCCGCTGATCCTGACCGGCAGGCGCGTGCGCGGCTTGTCGCGCGCGTCGCAAGATCGTATTGCGGATACCAGCAGCCTGGCAGACGAGACCTTGAATGCCATCCAAACAGTACAGGCATTTACCATGGAGGAGCTGCAAAGCGAGCGCTATGAAAAGGCCGTGGAAGACAGCTTTGCAACCGCCGTGCGCCGCACGAAGGTGCGCGCCGCGCTCACCGCCATCGGCGTGATGCTGGTGTTTGGCGGCATCACTTTTGTGTTATGGCTCGGCGCGCGCCAAGTCTTATCCGGCACGATGAGCGGCGGGCAGCTCGCGCAGTTTTTG
>DATNKC010000294.1:0-2552 GCA_035603615.1 Steroidobacteraceae bacterium
GTGCGTGCGGACATTGTTGAGGTATTCGGTTTGATTGGCGCCGCGCGCGCGTATGGCGCCGCGCGCCGTACGGACTTTCAGATCCTCCGATTCCGACTTGGGTTCGGCGTCATTGCCGTCCATGTCCAGCGCCTGCAGCGCGATGTGCACGCGCTCCGAATCCACCGGCTCGCGCTGCGCCCGCGCATACAAGTCCTGCAGCACCGATTCTGCGCGCTCAATCGCCGGCGCCAGGCCCACCAGCTGAAATCGATTGCCGCGCCGCCTCACTTCAACACCGAGCCGCGACTCGATCAGGCGCAGGTGTTCGTCCAAGGGGCCGCAAAGTTCGACCAGACGGACATTGTCCGCGGGAGCCAATAGCACATCGCGAGTCAACGGCAGCGAACTCATGTCGATCCAACCGCGGCAAGACGGCCGCGAAGGGAATTGGGCATGGCCTCGGTGATGACGACGTCGGTAAAGCTGTTCATGAGCGAGGCTGCATTATCGCGCGGACCGTCGAAATTGACCCAGCGATTATTGTCGGTGCGCCCGGCCAGTTGCGCCGCATTGCGCTTCGCCGGGCGCTCGACCAGCACACGCTGGCGGCTGCCCACCATCCGCTGCGAAATGGCGCGCGCTTGGCCGTTCAGTCGCTGCTGCAGGAGTTCCAGACGCTGCTGCTTGAGCTCATGCGGCACTTCGTCGGGCAACGCCGCGGCCGGCGTCCCGGGCCTGCGGCTGTACAGAAAGCTGAACGATTGATCGAAACCCACTTCCGCCACTAAATTCATGGTCGCCAAAAAGTCCTGATCCGTTTCGCCGGGAAAGCCGACGATCAAGTCGGTCGAGATGCAGATGTCGGGCCGCACCGCGCGCAGCTTGCGCAGCTTCTGCTTGTACTCGAGCACGGTATGGCCGCGCTTCATGGCAGCGAGAATGCGGTCGGAGCCGCTTTGCACGGGTAGATGCAAGTAATTATTGAGTTGCGGGACGTTCGCATAGGCCTCGATCAGGCTGTCATTGAATTCGAGCGGATGCGATGTCGTAAAGCGAATGCGCTCGATGCCATCGATGGCCGCGACGAAATGGATCAATGTCGATAGGTCCGCAAGCGCGCCGTCCGCCGTGGGACCTGCGTAGGCGTTGACGTTCTGACCCAACAGCGTGATCTCGCGCACGCCCTGTACGGCCAGACCCTCAACCTCCGCCAACACCTGCTCGAACGGGCGGCTGATCTCCTCGCCGCGCGTGTAGGGCACGACGCAGAAAGTGCAGTACTTGCTGCAGCCCTCCATGATGGAAACGAACGCTGTCGCACCCGTCGAGCGGGCTTCCGGCAGGCGATCGAATTTCTCAATTTCGGGAAAACTGATGTCGATCTGCGACCGGCCGGAGTCCTTGAGCCCTTGAATCATCGCCGGCAAGCGGTGCAAGGTCTGCGGCCCGAACACCAGATCCACGAACGGGGCGCGCGCGGTGATGCCCTCGCCTTCCTGGCTCGCCACGCAGCCGCCGACCCCGATCACCACATGGGGGCGTTGTTGCTTGAGGAGCCGCCACTCGCCCAACAGCGAGAACACCTTTTCTTGCGCTTTTTCGCGCACCGAACAGGTATTGACCAGCAAGACGTCGGCTTGCGCCGGGTCATCCGTGCTCTCCATGCCATGCGCGGCCTCGAGTACGTCCCGCATCTTGCCGGAATCGTATTCGTTCATCTGACAGCCAAACGTTTTTATGTATAAAAGACCGGGCATCTAGGACATGGGCTCACGAGGAAAAGGCCGCTAAGATACTAGGAACCATGGCAATACGCGAAGTTCTCAAAATGGGCGACCCCCGGCTCCTGGCGGTGGCGCAGCCGGTAGGCGAATTCGGCACACCCGAGCTCGAAAACCTGCTGACCGATATGCGGGAGACCATGCTAAATCTCAATGGCGCCGGGCTCGCGGCGCCCCAAATCGGCGTCGGTTTGCGCGTGGTGATCTTCGGTTTTGAGGAGAGTCCTCGCTATCCGGAAGCGGAGTCGGTGCCCTATACGGTGCTCATCAACCCTAAACTGACACCGCTTTCGGAGCTGCAAGACGAGGACTGGGAAGGATGCCTGTCGGTTCCCGGCATGCGCGGTTTGGTACCGCGCTACCGCGAACTGCGCTACACGGGATTCGACGCGGCGGGAATGCCGATCGATCGGACGGTGAAGGATTTTCACGCCCGGGTCGTGCAGCACGAGGTCGATCACCTGGATGGCATTCTCTATCCGCGGCGCATCCGCGACCTGCGCCAATTCGGGTTCAACGATGCGTTGTTTCCTGGGGTCGACGTGCAGGACGATTAGTTCGTCGACTGACGACAGCAATTCGATACCGCCTCGGCAGCCTCAAATGGCATCGAAGATAATGACCCCGCGCCCCTGCTTCCCCGCGTTGAGATCCGCAAACGCCCGCGGCGCCTCATCGATCGAATATGTCCGCGTAATCAGTTCGTCGAGCTTTAAGCGTCCGCTGCGATACAGACCGATCAACCGCGGAAAATCCAGCTGCGGCCGCGCCCCGCCATACATGCTTCCG
>DATNKC010000295.1:0-2400 GCA_035603615.1 Steroidobacteraceae bacterium
TCACCTTATAGGGAATACTGCGTGGCCTTAATCAGCGGGCTGCGGTCACGCCTGTAGGATATGGCTTATAGCTCCAATTGGGCATTGCCCGGTCCTTGAATAATGGTTCTACCTATGACAGTCGCCCCGGTCTCCGCACCAGTAGTTGCCCAGAACGCGGATGTCCGTTTCCTGGGCAAGCTTCTCGGCGACGTCATTCGCACCTACGGGGGTGCTGCGCTGCTCGATCGGATCGAAGCGATTCGCGCGGCATCGGTCGATCGATTCCGCGGGATCGCCAATCCACGAGGACTTGCTGCCGGCTGGGAGAGCCTGTCGCTCGACGAAACAGTGGCTTTCGTGCGCAGCTTCATGTTGTTTTCGATGTTGGCCAATCTCGCCGAGGACCGGCAAGGCGCCGCGGCTGAAAAGGACAGCACCTTGGGATCGGCCCTGGCCTTCCTGGAGGCGCAAGGTGTCACACGCGAGCAAGCGGCCACGCTTCTGGATGATGCGCTGATTACTCCTGTGCTGACGGCTCATCCCACCGAGGTGATGCGCAAAAGCATGCTGGATCATCGCAATCGCATCGCGGCCCTGATGAGCCAACGCGACGCAGGCCTGCACGAAACCGCTGCGGGAGAAGTGATTGAGGAGGCCATTGCCGCGCAAATTGCCTTCTTGTGGCAGACGCGGGCGCTTCGGCACGAAAGGCTGTATGTCGCCGATGAGGTCGATACGGCGCTCGCTTACTTGAGAGACATTTTTTTGCCGGTCGTGCCGGCGCTTTACGCCCGATGGGAGCGCCTGTTGGGGAAACGTCTGCCCAGTTTTCTGCGGCTCGGCTCATGGATTGGCGGCGACCGCGACGGCAATCCACACGTGACCGCGGATTCGTTGCGTCTGGCATTGGGCCGCGCCAGCCAAGCGCTGCTCGCCGATTACTTGGAACAGCTCAACGCAATTGGCGCGGAGCTGTCGCTCTCGAGCGAACTCGCGGCGGTTTCCGATCCTCTCGCGGCGCTGGCTCAAGCAAGCGGAGACCTCAACGCGGCGCGCGCCGATGAGCCTTATCGGCGCGCGATCACCGGAATGTATGCACGTCTTGCCGCGACCTACCAGAATCTGACCGGCCGAATGCCGCCGCGGCCGGCCACCGTCGAAGCGCTCGCCTATGGGGACGCGCCGAGCTTGCGCGCGGATCTTCAAATCCTCGAGGAGTCGTTGAAGTCCGAAGGGCGGGTGCGCCTGAATGGCGGGGGCGCGCTGGCGCGGCTCAATCGTGCGGTCGAAACCTTCGGCTTCCATCTGGCGACGCTGGATCTTCGTCAAAACGCCGACGTGCATGCCAGAGTTGTCGCTGAGTTGCTGCAGGTGGCGGGCGTTTCGCCCAACTATGAGGCCCTGTCGGAATCCGAACGCGTCGCGCTATTGCGCCGAGAACTGGCGAGCGAACGGCTGCTGGCAAGCCCGTATGCCAGCTATTCGGCGGAAACGATGTCGGAGCTCAGCATCGTGCGTGCCGCAGCGCAAGCGCATCAGCGCTACGGCGCCGAGTGCATCCGCTTCTACATCATTTCCAAATGCGAAAGTGTCTCGGACCTGTTGGAGGTCAACATTCTTCTCAAGGAGGCCGGGCTATATCGGGGTCAACGCAGCGTATCGGCGGCGATCATGGCCGTGCCGTTGTTCGAAACGATCGCCGATCTGGAAAGCGCGCCCAAGGTCATGCAGGCGTGGCTGGAAATGCCCGAAACCGCGGCAATCACCCGAGCCTTTGGGTTTCAAGAGGTCATGGTCGGCTATTCGGACTCGAACAAGGACGGCGGCTATCTCACGTCGGTGTGGAGTCTGCATCAGGCAACCCGCACGCTCGCGGCCGTGTTCGAGAAAAATGCGACTCCGATGCAGGTATTCCACGGCCGCGGCGGCGCCGTAGGCCGGGGCGGCGGCTCGTCGTTCGCCGCAATTCGTGCGCAGCCCCATGGCACGGTGCGCGGCCGCATCCGCATTACCGAGCAAGGAGAAATCATCGCCGCCAAGTATGGCACGCGCGAAAGCGCGGCCACGAACCTTGATTCCATCGCGGCCGCCACCGTGCTCGCCTCGTTGGAAAACGCGTCGCTATCCGCGGCCAGCGCGCGCCGCTTCGCGGCGGCCATGGACGATCTATCCAAAGAAGCGTTCCGCGCCTATCGCGCGCTGGTGTACGAGACCGAAGGCTTCGCGGCGTTTTTCAGACAATTGACGCCGTTGCTGGAGATCTCCGAACTGAAAATTGGTTCGCGTCCGGCCTCGCGCACCAACTCCCAGCGTATTGAGGATCTGCGTGCCATTCCCTGGGTATTCAGCTGGGCGCAGGCCCGCGTGATGTTGCCGGGATGGTATGGCGTGGGTCAGGCAATGCGTTGCGCCGATGCG
>DATNKC010000296.1:0-4505 GCA_035603615.1 Steroidobacteraceae bacterium
CCACGACGGTTGTCTTGTCATCCGGGAATTCGGACAAGGAAGAACTGAAGCCATATATGCCGCCGCCGTGATCGATTTTCCGATGGCCGTCTTCTTGCGACAACATCAGCGCGTAGCCATATTCTTTTTTAGCGGATGCCGCGGCCGCCGGTGCTCCTGCCGCCGCCATCATTTTCGCCATGGCCGCGCTGGAGTTCTCGCCGTTGCTGAGCTTACCGGGCGTCAGCATCGCCGCGAGCGAAGCCGGCTTGAGAATCTTGCCGCCAAAGAGTGCCGCATTCCACCTGGCAAGGTCGCCGGCAGTTGAACGAATTGAACCAGCGCCACCCGGAATCGACATGGAAATGAAGGCCGCGTTTGTGAACTTTCCGGGACCAGCGCCCGCATAACCTCGGGCGCGACCGGCGACGATTTCGGTCTCATCGTCGAGCGCGGTATGGGTCATGCCGAGAGGCGTGAAAAATCTCGTCTTGAATACTTCTGCGAGGGATTCACCGGAGGCCTTCTCCACGACGCCGCCCAAGATGAAATAGGCCGAATTGCTATAAGACCAACTGGTTCCCGGCTCGAAATCTTGAGTTTTGGGCAGTTTGCCAATGAACTCCACCATTTCGTCGGTGCTACGGTGGATCATGCCATCAACCGCGAAGTTGGGCGCGGAGGTGTAATTGTAGATGCCGCTGGTGTGATGAAGCATTTCATCCAGCGTAATGTCATTGGCACGCGGAAAATTCGGATAGTACTTCGACAGTTTGTCTTGCAGGGATACCTTTCCCTCCTCCGCCAGCAGCAGCAGCGCCACCGCAGTGAATTGCTTTGTCACGGAACCTACGCGGAAAACGCTGTTATTCGAGACCGGAACATGTTCCTCTAGATCGGCGAAGCCGTAGCCCTTCACCAATACCGGCTTGCCATTCTTGATCACCGCGACCTCGAGGCCAGGGCTCTCGCCTGAGGCGATGGCGGCCGCCGCCAGTTTATCGATCGATGCGGCGAGACCCTTGTCGTCGGGCGCTTGCGCCTGTGCCGCGGACCCTAGAAATGCCGACACAGCGGCGGCGGCGATAAAACCCTTTATTGAATTTTTAATGTGATTCCCCTCTGAATACCCTGGTGAGCCGCCAATATCTCACCTTTAAGAATATTCCGAAAGTGGAAACCAATCCCATATATGCAAAAATATTGCATTTCTGAATTCCCGCGCCGCCAAAGCTGCGAACAATCAGGCGGCGGGCCGATCAATCACGACCACGTCCGAGCGCGCCTGCGCGCGCTCGAGTATCGCCTCGGCGCCGTCAGCGGAGAGGTCAAAATCACGCACATCGAATTCTGCGGGGATGTGGGTGAGCTGTTGCAGCGCGCCGGTCTCGAGGTCGACCATCCACAGATTCTTGTGTTGAATCTCGCCTTGCAGGAAAACCATTTTTCGTCCTCCGGGAAGCAGTGCAAGATGCCGCGCGCCGCGGGTCAAAAGAAGTTCCGGCAGAGGGTGCGCAGTACTCTCGGCAGTGGCAGCTTTGACCGCGAATTGGGTGCCGATGTCCGGTCCTGAATAAATCACGAACCGGCCGTCGGGCGACCAAGTCGGGTCGACTGAATAAGCGTCGATGAAGGGCGTCGGGGTGCTTCCTTCGAGCGGAATGCGGAACAAATGCGGGACACCATTTTGGTCGGCCGCCGAGATGATCGACCTGCCATCCGGCGCCCAGGCAGGCGCGCCGCGCAGTTCAAGCGAGTCCGACACGATATGCGCCCGTGAGCCATCGGATCCCATCGCGTAGAGCAGCGTCTGACTGCGCTGCCGCACCGAGAAGGCAATGAAGCGTCCGTCGGCGGAGACAGCCGGAGCGCCAATGATTCGTGCTTCGTTACCGGCCCACAACTGCATGGCCACCGTACCCGAAATCTTCCAGATGCTCTCGCCCGTACCCGCCGACGCGACGTACAGCAAATAATTCGGCCCCACACGGGGCGCGAAGCCGGTGCCGGTCGTGAGCGCAATTCGTACCGGCGCGGATTCGCTTGAGCGTGGATCGGTCAGTGACACGCGCCAGAGTGTCCTTTGCGGCGTCGACACCGTGGCGATGACGCGCTGCCCGTCGGCGCTCGTAGCAAGAGAGGTATATTGCTCGACACCCGCCGTTAGCCGGTGCGCGACCCGGCGCTCAACATCCATGCCAAAAACCCACGGACCCGAGCCATCCGGTGCGCTCGCCAAGTAGAGCAAGGTGCGCTGATCGAGCATCACCGGATAGGTAACGCGCGTCGAGTGGGACGTTATGCGCTCGAGACTGTCGCCCCGCGGGTCGACGCGCCAGACATCCAGCTGGTCAGGCAGGCTGCCCTTGGAGAAATAGATCAGGTTACCGGGTGCCCAGACGGGAAAATGGCTGTGCAGTCCAGACGGCGCAATCAAGATGGGGCCGCTGCGGGACAGGCCTTTGCCATCGCCAATGAACAGCGGATCTCCCGGCAGCGCGGTGTGATAGGCCAGCTGATTGCCATCCGGCGACCAAGTGACCTCGGCCGCTCCTTCAAGGTAGGGCCTCGGTTCTCCGCCCAGGGTGGGCACCGCCCAGATACTGATGTCCTCTCCCGGTGGTCCTAAATGTCTGCGCAGCCAAAACGTGACCAGCGAACCGTCGGGCGAGAATCCGAGTTCGCGGATCGAGGGATTGACCAGTTCACCGTCGAGTCCGCGCGTGAGGTTGTGGAAGCGACCCGATCCGATCTGGGTGACCCAGACGTCGTTGCGTCCGCCCCGATCCGAAAGAAAGGCAATGAACTGACCGTCACGCGACACGGCGGCAGCCTCGTTGCGGCCGTCGAAACCGGTGACGGACTGATAGACCGCACCCGCGAAAGGATTTCGCCAGAAATGATCGCTTCGCTCAAACCACGTGACCAGCCCGATGACGAGTGCCGCCGACGCGCCGGCGAGCGCCAGTAATGGCCATCGAAAGCGAAAAGCCGCGGCGCCGCTGGGTCGAGATGTCGCCCCCTGCTTCCAGGCATCGAGCTCTGACTGAAACGCATACACCGAGCCCATTTTCCCGTGCAGGTGACGATGCACCGGCATCCCTTCGCGCTTCTCCCAGCGCTGGACTGTCGTTATGTCACGTTTCAGATAGACCGCGATCTTCTTCCACGAGTCGAGGCGACCTTGATTCTGTCCATTCGGCAGCTCATGGAAAGGCTTGTCCATCGCTCGCGGATCGCTCCCCAATTTGGTCAGGCATTCTATGCTCTAAAAGGCTCCCCCTCCCAGCGGCGGCAAAGGACGGCATTTGACGGCAGTGCGCGGATCCCGTGCATTGCTGTTTGACCCGACGAGGCTTCGCATTCGATTGTTGGCGAGCGCCTCAGGCGCGAAATCTTCGACAACACGTGAAACGGGAGGCTTTTCGAATGAAGAACAAAGCGTTGAGGTGGATCGCACGCGACCTCGCAATCCTGTCGGTGGCGACAGGTCTCGGCGGACTCACACTGGCCCTCGCGGGCGAACGAGAGGAACCACTGCCGGTGCACTACGAAGGCCTGATCAACGACTACACACCCTCGGCCGCGGTCGTAAAGGGCGGCCCGTATGAGATGCGCGGCCGGTGGTCACTCGATGTCGACGTGCGCCGCGGCAGCGCCAAATTTTCCGCCGCCATGAACATGGAGACTTCGGACTATGGGATTGTGCAGGGCACGGTGGACAAGGACGAGGTCGATCCAACCAAATCACGCGGCGCTCACACCCATCACATCCTCATGACCGAAGGCGTGATCAATCCGGATCCGGCCGCTTGGGCGACGAGCTGCCCGACGTTCAGTCCACCGGTCAGCGGGGGATTTGTGGTGACGGGCCCTGCATATATCACGGGCAACGGAGGTCCTCCGCCATTTGGAAACACCTCGATGCTGACGCTTTGCGTGTTGGGGGCCGGGAACGTCATGTTCTCGAACATCACCCTGACGCTTGGCGCACCTGCGAACAGCCATTTCGGGAAGCAGGCGATTCATGGAGTCATTCTGAGTTGCGTGGGGCCTTGGGAGCGCGAATCAAAGGATTGCTCAATTCAACAGTAAACGATTCAAGGGTAAATATTTCTGAGTAGCGGCGCAGCCAGGGCCCTCGCCTTGGCTGCGGCTGCGACGGCGGCGGTGACCGCGGCTCGGGCGACGTCGCATGCACGCGACATTGAACTCCCGTACACCGGACCGGTGCGGGGCTTTAGATCACGCGATGAGGTGGTGTTTTCTGACATACACCTAGGGTCGCAAGCCCCTACTGTAGGAGCATGAAGGTATTTCCGGACGTCAGCTGCTCTAACAATCAACTGAGCACTGGCTCGGCACTGCGGCGGGTGCTGCGTGCGAGCATTGACGGCGAGCTCAGCGACGATGAGTTTGTACGGGCGATTCGCGGCACGTGCACCCAGAGTGAATTCGTCGCTGCCATATCGGCGTATTTGCACGCGGAGCCGAATTCGATGCCCCGAGTCATCGGGCTGCTCAAT
>DATNKC010000297.1:0-7467 GCA_035603615.1 Steroidobacteraceae bacterium
TCTGCCGATCGACTTCGATCGTCTCGCTTCCTCACTGGAAAACGCGGCACGGCTGCAGCGCGCAGGCGTGCGGATTGCCTTCTCCAGCGGCGACACGCCGCAAGCGCGGCTGGTGCGCCAGCTCGCCGGCAATGCCGTTGCGCATGGCTTGCCCTGGGAGGCGGCTCTCGCGGCGATCACCTCGACGCCCGCTGAGATTTTTGGTGTGGCTGCGACGCATGGACATATTGCCGTGGGACAGGTTGCGGATCTGGTGCTCTGGAACGGCGATCCGCTGGAGCTCTCGACTCTCGCCGAGCAGGTGTGGATTGCGGGCCGGCCGATGGAGATGAAATCCCGCCAGACTGAACTGCGGGATCGGTATGTCGAGAAAGTCAAAGCCCATCAGGCGCGCTAAGGCGCGCCAAAATTGGATTCCCCGGATCCCTCACGGAGCTCACATGAAGCGTTTTTTTGTCGCCACTGCCGCCCTCGCCGCCTTTTCAGCCTTTGCCGCACCTCCCCAGGATACGCCGGCCGGCGAGCAGCGCTTCCGTGAGCTCTATAAGGAACTGGTCGAGACCAATACCAGCTTGTCGGTGGGGAGCTGCACGCTCGCCGCGGATCGAATGGCGGCGCGCCTCAAGGCGGCCGGCTTCCCGGACAGCGACTTGCACCCGTTCGCGGCGCCCGACCATCCGAAGGAAGGCGGTTTGGTTGCGGTCTTCCCCGGTAAAGACCCGAAGCTGAAGGCGATTCTTTTGCTCGCGCACATCGATGTCGTGGAAGCGAAGCGCGAGGACTGGACGCGCGACCCGTTCAAACTCGTCGAGGAGAACGGTTATTTCTACGCGCGCGGCTCGGTCGATGACAAAGCCGAGGCGGCGATCTGGGTTGACACCTTTATTCGCTTCAAGACCGAGAACTACAAGCCGAAGCGCACGCTGAAGCTGGCGCTCACCTGCGGCGAGGAAACGGCGGGAGCCTTTAACGGTGCGGATTGGTTGACTCGCAATCGCCGCGATCTCATCGATGCGGCATTTGCGCTCAATGAAGGCGCTGACGGCGAATTGGACGCCAGCGGCAACCGGGTCGCTCTCGAGGTCGAGGCAGGCGAGAAGTTTCCGCAGAACTACCGGCTGGAGGTGACCAACAAGGGTGGCCACAGCTCGCGGCCTGTCAAGGACAACGCAATCTATCATCTCGCCGCCGCGCTCACGCGGATCAGCGCCTACGAGTTCCCGGCGCAGTTCACCGACGGTAATCGGGCCTACTTCACCGGCATGGCCAAGATCCTCGCCGCCAAAGGTGATACCGAAACCGCCAATGCCATGAACGCGTTTTTAAAGAACCCCAACGACGCGCAAGCCCTGGCGCTCGTGTCAGCCAAGGATCCCAGCTGGAACGCAACCCTGCGCACCACCTGCGTCGCCACCATGCTCGACGCCGGGCATGCAACCAACGCGCTGCCGCAGCGTGCGCGGGCCAACGTCAATTGCCGCATTTTCCCGGGCGTCACCGCGGAGACGGTACGTGCGAAGCTCGAGGAATTGGTGGCGGATCCGGCGGTGAAGATATCCTCACCCGAGACGCGGGGACCGACGGCCTCACCCCCACCGCTGACCCCCGCAGTCATGGGCCCGATCGAGAAGCTGACCGCCGAATTCTGGCCGGGCGTGCCGGTGCTGCCCGTGCTGCAGGCCGGGGCGACGGACGGCGAGTTCACGAATGCCGTCGGCATCCCGACTTTCGGTGTCGAGCCCGTGTTCATGGGCCCTGATTTGGGAAATATTCACGGACTCAACGAGTACGTGAGCGTCAAGTCGCTGCTCGAGGGCCGCGAGTTCCTGTATCGGTTGGTCAAGGTCTACGCAGAGCAGAAATAATATCGGCTGGGCGACCGTTCGGTCCCGGTCGCCCTCTCCGACTTCAGTCAATTGCTGGCAAAATGAATCACGCTGTTCGGACGCAGCGCGCTCAAGGCCGGCGAACCGACATCTTTCACGGCGTTGTCAATTGCGAAATCAACACAACGATTCGTCAACTGAAGCGCTCCCAATGACTCGTACCCGTTGGAGCGGCACACCTCCTTGGCGGCCCTCACGATGCGCCCGTACAGGACCTTGGCGCCCGCCGGCTTCGAAATGTCGAGATCGGCATAACTGACTCTTTTTGAGGGAAGCCCGTCGTCGGCCGCCTGCGCCGTCAGCTGCAGTGCGCACAAAGCGATCGCACCGCAAAGAAAGAAGGCCGCCGCACGAGCCGTGTTTTGGATGGTGGTATTCATGATCATCTCCTAAGTTTTAAAGCAATTTTGGAAACACTCACCACGAAGATCGGTCGCGCCGTGGCTTGGTGAGAGGTTTACGGCGTGGGGCGCCTGTGAGTCCTCAAGGCTTCCTAAAGGCTTGCTAAAGGATTTCTATCTGGGGGGTTGAGACTTGAATTGGGGCTATTGGAGGCTCGCGCACTCGATTTGCGCCGTTGTCAGGGAAAAGGTGACCTCTTAAGCGCGCTATGATTGCCGGGCGACCGAAGGCGCTGAGCGAGCTTGCAATCCTCTTGACTGCGCGAGAATGGACCCAAGATTAGGAATGGTCCGTGCATTAAAGGAGCGGGACGGCCAATGAGATCTCTCGGGAAAAGAGCCACGGGCGAAAGGCTCGAGCGCATGAAAGCGTCGCCCCGATGGCTCGGCGATCGGTTTCGCAACGTCTACCCCATCCCGGCCGGACTACGCGATCCCAATTCGACCATGCCGTCGTTGAGCGATTTTCTATGCGGCGGCGAACGGCGAGTGCCGCGTGGACCCCTGCCTACAATCAACCCGCTCGAAGCCTGGCGCAAGACGTCTTCCAGCGGGCTTCGAGCCACGTGGTTAGGCCATTCGACCGTGCTGATCGAGATTGACGGATTGCGCGTCCTGACCGATCCGGTATGGGGGCCGCGCGCATCGCCCTCCAGTCTTGCAGGTCCCAAGCGATTCCAGCCCGTCCCCGTTAGCCTGGATGAAATGCCTCCGGTTGATCTCGTGATCGTTTCGCACGACCACTACGATCACCTGGACTACCCGACGATCCGCGAACTTGCCAAGCACAACGTCCCCTTCGTGACTTCGCTCGGGGTCGGCGCGCATCTGGAGGCGTGGGGTGTGGTTCCCGAACTCATCACCGAGTTGGATTGGTGGGAGTCTCACAGCCCGCCACGCGGCGGGCTCACCGTGACCGCCGCGCCATCGCAACATTTCTCGGGTCGGGGATTGCAGGACCGCAACGCAACTTTGTGGTCCTCCTTCGTCATCCGCTCCGAACGCCACTCCGTGTTTTTCAGCGGCGATACCGGCCTCACGAGCGAGTATCAACTCATTCGCGAGCGGCTTGGGCCATTCGACTTGGTCATGCTGGAGGTCGGCGCCTTTCATCCGGCTTGGGGCGATATTCATCTTGGACCGCAAAACGCACTCAAAGCCCTGGCGCTGCTCGGCGGCGGGACGTTCCTGCCGGTGCATTGGGGCACCTTCAACTTGGCCATGCATTCCTGGGATCAGCCCGCCGAGGAGCTCCTGAGCCTCGGCGAGAAAGCCAGCGTGCAACTCATCATGCCCCAACTCGGCGAGGCGATCGAACCTGAGCATGCGGCGCGCACGCACGCCTGGTGGCGCGGCGTGGACACGGTCGCGCCGCAGCAGCCTGAAGCGCCGACAACGCTGCCAAAAGCGATGTCCTGGCCAATCGATTGACACCTCGCAGCAGTACAACGGAGACGATATGACGGCATTTAACCTGACCCCGCCCACTGAATCGCAGCGGCGCGACATCACCGCGGGTCTCGATGCGGATGAGCGGCGCGTCCTTCTGCAGCACGGCACCGAGGCAGCATTTTGCGGTGTCTTTCTCGACAACAAGAAAGACGGCACTTACTGCTGCCGCTTCTGCGGCCTGCCGCTTTTCCGCTCGAACGCGAAGTTCGACTCAGGCACGGGCTGGCCCAGCTTCTTCAAGCCCTATGATGAGGCGCACATCAAACGCATCCGCGACACCAGCTATGGAATGGTCCGGGTGGAGGAAGTCTGCGCGCGCTGCGGCAGCCACCTCGGCCACGTATTTCCCGATGGCCCGCCTCCGACCGGCGAGCGGCATTGCCTCAACTCGGTATCGCTGTCCTTCACCGAAAGCGGCAAGCCCTTGCCGGACGTTTTGAAGCGCGGCGCTCCGGAGGGAGCGGTTGACTCCGCGGCTTGATCGGACCGCTGCTATTGCCGGTCGAACACGATCGTCACATCGCCACCGCCTTGCGACGAGGTAATTTGCACCTTGCTGGTCAGGGTTTTGCCGTCGGGAGATAGGGACATTCTGTCCGTGAATTTCACACCCGCGCTTTCCATGTTCGTCGTGGCAACGATGTCCTTGCCATCCCAAACCGCCGAGCACACGGCGGGATAGCCGTTGAGTTCAAGCGCCGCCGGCTTACCGTCGGTGGTCATTTTACGTGCGGTCGTGGACTCCGCTCCGCCCGCAGCCTGATCTTCGACGATGTTCAGCGCCGGGTCCGCATGCTGAATTTTTCGGACAAATGAATTCGGCGGCGGGAACTGGCCGAAGTTGCTGGCAGTGGGATTCATCTTCCACTCGCCGGAATAGTTTGGCTTGTCCGACGCTTTTGGCTTATCCGCGGCGGCGGCGCCTGCTGCGATAGTCAGGATTGCAAGCGCGGCGATTAAAACTCGTTTCATCAAAGATTCCCCCGTGAATATGTAAATGCATGCATGCGGGACATGAGATAGGACAGGAAATTCAGGGGTTTTGTCAATTGCATGGAACGGATCGGCCGGCGCATGTAGGACCGACCGAAGGGAAGGATCGCGCAGCTTAACTCAGGTTTAGACGGGCTCTCAGGTATGGACCGGGCTCTCGTAGCGCATGGCGCCGATGTCGTTCCCTTCGGGATCGAGGAAGCGCACCAATTCGCCGACCGTTGGAATCACTGCTTTCGGCATGATGACTTTTCCGCCATGTGCCGTCACACGTGCGGCAATGACATCGACATTCTCGACCGAAAATGTCGCCTCGATGCCGTTGAGTCCGGTTCCGGAGCGCGGCACCAAGCGTTTGTGCATGAGACCGCGAACCCCGGGCGATTCCTCGTCGCCGGTATGTATCAAATAAAAGCCCGGCGGTCCCCAGGGCTCGAACTCCCATTCGAATACCGCTTCATAGAAAGTGCGGGCGCGGTTTACATCATCGACATGGATGGAGAACGCGGCGAGATTGTTTGGCATGGGATGACGATACTGCGGTTTGCATGTTGCCGCAATCCCGCTATTCTGACATTTTATGTCGCAAAAACGTCGATCAGTCGCGGACGAGGCTTACTGGGTGGTGCGCACTTCGGCCGCTAATCTTAAGGCTGCCGCGGTTCTGCCAAATCACGCGCATGAATGGCATCAACTGATCTACGTATCCGCCGGGCTCATGAGCGTCGCCACTGAGGCAGGATCCTGGGTGGCGCCGGCAACCTGGGCGATCTGGGTGCCCGCAGGTATTCGTCATGGAATACGCTTTGTCGTCGATAGCGCGTTTCGCACCGCTTATTTTCGGCCCGACTGGACCGACAACTATCCGACCGTCTGCACGGTGGTTTCCGTATCCGCGTTGCTGAGAGAGCTCATTTTGCGGACCATTAAGATCGGTAAATTGGACCGACGTCATCCCCTCGAAACCGCCATCGCGGCACTCATTGTTAGCGAGTTACAGGTTTCGGGCGCCCGATCGCTCAGTCTCAAGCAGCCAACGAGCGAGGCGATGTGCCGTGCGGCGAGGCTCATGACCAAGCGCAGTCCGCAAACCGCAACCGTATCCTCGCTCGCCTCCGCCGTCGGAGCCGGAACAAGGACATTCGAACGCCAATTTTTTGCGGAAACTGGAATGACTCCAGGCCGATGGCGGCAGCACCAAGCGATGCTCACGGGTCTTGAATCACTGGCGGGCGGGACGGCCATTAAAATCGTCGCCGCGCAGTCGGGCTACAGGACCGCAAGCGCGTTCATTGCCGCGTTCCGCAAAATCTTTGGCACGACCCCGGGAAGCTACTTCTCACAGTCCGGTTGACCTGATCAGAACGTGTCGTTATTCCGGGCGGCCGCCCGGCAACCAATCAGGTTTGAAGTCCGAATCTGCGAGCCAGCGAATTGGCACGAGCAACGATTGGATGGATTCGGTCATATGACCAAAATCAATGTGCGCGATGTCATCAGTGACCTGATGGTAATCGGCATGCAGGCCAAAGCTCGAGACCGTCTGCGCGACCACACCGCGCAGCGCGAGAGTAAAGTTATCGGAACGAGCAAAGAATTTTTCCGCCGGATGAGGATCGGCGACCAATCGAGCGCCGTGCGCAGCCAGTTGCGGACCGAGATTCGTCCGCTCCCACCCGCTGAGCCACAGCGTATGCGGTGCGATGAGCCCGTCAGGTCGGCCGATCATTTCAAATTCGAGGTTTGCCACAATTTTGTCCAAAGGCACGACCGGCTTCTGTACGAAAAAAGCCGCCCCATAGCCTCCGGCCTCTTCGCTGCCGAACCAAGCGAACACCACGGTGCGTTTAAGCTTCGGACCACGGGACAACGCCTCGGCCAACGTCAATACCGCAATCGAGCCGGAGGCATCGTCATCCGCGCCGTTGTAGATACGATCAAGGCCCGTGTCGCGAGTGCCTAAGTGATCGAGGTGCGCCGTGAGCAAAATGATGTCGCTCTTTTCGCGGCTATCGGAGCCGCTCAAGCGCGCCACGGCGTTCCAGGTATGGAAGGTGATTTCCTGGGTTTGCGCCGTAAAACTCGCCTTCGATCCGTCGGGTAGCGCGGCCACCGCCGCATAGGCATCCGGATTGAGCATGATCTGCGAAGGTCCCGTCGACGGCTTGGGCGGCACCGCAATCGCCGGGAAGCGCGCAGGTCCAATCCGAATCGGACGGCGTGATAGCTCGGGCCAGTGCGCACGCAAAGCGGCCGTGTCGTGCCACAACACGAGCTTTGCCTCCTGGAGGTCTACCTTGCCGTCGGTGCCCATCTCCTCGGGCATCAGCACCACGGCGCCGCTACGAATTGGCACGCCCGGAGCATATTTTTGCAACAGACCCTGCGCCTCCGCAGTATTCATTTTGAACAGCAATAATTGGTCACGGCGCAGCGCGACACCGCCGATCGCGAATACCGGATCGCCGACGACCTCGGTGCGCGCGATGGCCACCGTTTGCACGAAGTCGCCGGCATCGCCGAGTGGCTCAAGGCCATCGCGGCGCATTTGCGCCGCGATGTAAGTCGCCGTGATCCACTCATCGCGCGAACCACTGCCACGTCCGTTCATGGCATCACTTGCCAGGAACTCCATATGTGCCCGCACCGTTGACTCGACAATGACATCGGATGGCGGGCCGCGAGCGGCAGCCGACTGCATCGTCAGCACGATCAGGGCCGCAGCACCGCCATAT
>DATNKC010000298.1:0-20254 GCA_035603615.1 Steroidobacteraceae bacterium
TGACATGAAAATATATTGGATCAAGGCACAGGCCCCACGACGGGTCCTGGCGCTCGTTAAATATCTTGGCATCAAGGCGGAGTATTTCGAAGTCGACCTGATGGCTGGAGGATTGCAGGTGCCGGAGTTTGCCGCGATCAATCCCAACAAAAAGGTGCCGGTGCTGGTGGATGGCGATCAAGTGCTGTGGGAATCCTCCAGCATCATGGCGTATCTCTGCATCAAGGCGGGGTCGGACATGTGGCCGACGCGAAATGCCGCCGAGCAGGTCGAGGTGCTGCGCTGGTTGTCGTGGAATGATTGTCACTGGTCTCCTGCGGTGGCGCCGTTCTATTTCGAGCACGTGGTCAAATCGACCTTCGGAATGGGTCCGCCGGATCGTGAGTTGCTGAAGTCCGGCGTGGCTGACTTGTTGAAGTACGCGAGCGTGCTGGACGAGCACTTGAGCGGGCGCACTTACGCGGCGTGCGGACGGTTGACCATTGCCGACTTCCAACTGGCCTCGATGGCGAATTATTGGCGAGAATCGGACATGCCGTTCGAATCGCATCCCAATATCGTGCGCTGGATCGATGGTCTGAAGCGAATTCCGGCCTGGGCGCATCCCTGGCCCGTGGAGAAGGGGGCCCTGGCATCCGCCGCGGGCTGATGGGCAACTTAACTGGAGTAATCGATGAAAAATTTTCTCGCAATCTTTCTGGGTGCACCTGGCTCGCCGAAATTCGCGGAGTTCATGGCGTTGGAAGAGGGCAAGCGAAAGAAGATCGAGGCGCAGGGCATCAAGGCCTGGGGAGACTGGATGAAGACCCACGGTTCGGTGATCGTCGATACCGGAGGGCCGTTGGGCAAAACCAAAAAGATCGCAGCGCAGGGGATCTCGGACGTCAAAAATAATCTGTCAGGCTTCGTGGTCATCAAGGCCGAATCGCAGGAGGCGGCGGCAAAGCTGTTCCTAAAACACCCGCATTTCAGCATTTTCCCCGGCGACTCGGTCGAAGTCATGGAAGTGCTGCCGATTCCCGGTCAGGCGCAAAGCTAACGCATACTGCGCACCGCGGTCGGTGCGCAGTCCTTTCCCGTGCGATGAGTCCCGCGCGAGCCGCTTCGCGTGGCGGCTCCAATCGATTACTATCGGCGCCCGAATCTCGAGCCGCCAGTCTCGATTGTTGGAGCCATCCGATGTTCAATCAAAAAACCAAGCCCGCGAGTGCGCACGAGCGAGCGCTCTCGACCCCATCGCATCTTCTCGCGGCTGGTTTGATCGAAGAGAAGGATCTCGCCGCCGTCGCCGAAGTGGCGCGAACCTTTGGCATTGGCATCACCACGCAAATGCGCCGGCTGGTCGATGATGAAAACCAGGATCCCATCGCCGCGCAGTTTGTGCCCACCGCCGCCGAGCTCAACGTTTCCGAGGAGGAAATGCACGACCCAATTGGGGATGAGCCGCATTCCCCGATGCCGGGAATCGTGCACCGTTATCCGGACCGAGTCTTGCTCAAGCCGTCGACTGTTTGCGCGGTCTATTGCCGCTTCTGCTTTCGGCGCGAAACCGTGGGCGCAGGCTCGCAGGGACTCAACGACGACGAACTGGACGCGGCGCTCGCTTACATCGAAGCCAGTGAAGAGATCTGGGAGGTCATCATTTCCGGCGGAGACCCTTTTGTCTTGTCGCCGCGGCGCCTCGAGAAAATCATGCTAAGGCTCCAACGCATCGCCCACGTCGGGGTGGTGCGCTTTCACACGCGGGTGCCGGTCGTGAAGCCCGACATCATCAATGAAGCATTCATCCGCGCCATTAAAATCAAGAAGGCCGTGTATGTGGTGCTGCACGTCAATCACGCGCGAGAACTGAGCGAAGAAGCGCAGCGCGCCTGCGCAAAATTAATCGACGCGGGGTTGCCCATGCTCAGCCAAACGGTGCTTCTAAAAAATGTGAATGCGGATACGGTCTCGCTGCGAACGCTGTTCAAGCGGCTGGTCGAGCTGCGAATCAAACCCTACTACTTGCATCATGGCGATTTGGCGCGTGGCACCAGCCACTTCAGGACCTCGATTGCCGAAGGTCAAGAATTGATGCGCACGCTACGAGGGCACATATCCGGTCTCTGCCAGGCAACCTATGTTCTGGACATTCCCGGGGGTTATGGCAAGGTGCCGATTGGACCGAGCTACTTGAGCGAGACTGACCCAGGCCGCTTTGCCATTTGCGATCACCGCAATCAGTCGCACGACTACTCGGACGCCGTACCAAGCCTCGCAAAAGAATAAGGGAGTGAATTTTCCGATGATCGTCAAACTAGTTGTGGCCGCGTTGCTCGCGGCCATCTCAGTAACACCGCTGCTGGCCGCCACCACCGTGATCCACGCGGGACACTTGATTGCTGAGCCGGGCAAGCCCGCGACCGCCAACCAGTCGATCATCATCGAGAACGGCAAGATTGTCGCGATCAAGGAGGGCTTCGTGGCGGGCGACACCACGATCGATCTGAAAGATTCGTGGGTCATGCCGGGTCTGATCGACATGCATACCCATGTCAGCGGGATTGAAAAGCTCGACGAGCCTGTCGGCGGACAAATCGCACTCTTCTATATGTCGCGTCCGGCGGAGGCGGTGCTCAATACTCTGCCGCGTGCCAACGAACTCCTGATGAACGGCTTTACCACCATCAGGAATGTCGGCGACCCGACCTTGACGACTTACGCGCTGCGGGACGCCATCAATAAAGGCATCGTGCCGGGACCGCGCATGTTCGTCGCCGAAGTGCAAATCTCCGTCGCCGGCGGCGATTTCGATCCCTCGAGCTGGGATGTGCGCAGCGACGTGGAAAAATTTGTCACTAACCGCGGCAATTGCTCGGGCGTGGTGGAGTGCACCAAAGTGGTTCGCGAAGAGGTTCACCGCGGCGCGGACGTGGTCAAGTTTCGGCAGGCGGGAACGCCCGCGGAGGATCCCAAGGTGGCGATGGTTGAATCGCCCGAGGAAATCAAGGCGATCATCGACACGGCGCATCAACTCAATCGGAAGGTGGCCGTGCACGTAGTGGGTTCGCCCGTCTTTCTGCACGCCGTGATTGAAGCGGGCGCCGACACCATCGAGCACGGGCCCCTGGATGATGCCTCGATCGCCATGATGAAAAAGCGCGGCACCGCTTTCACGCCCACCCTGCTCGCCGGCAAGCTCATCGATTACCGCTTTCAAGAAGGGCTCGAGGGTGTGGGCAAGGCCTATCGCGCGGGCGTGCCGATCATTTTCGGCACGGATTTGGGGATAATGGGGCCCGAGCGCAGTCACGAGGAATTTGCGCTCCTCGCCTCGGCCGGCATGCCGCCGGCACAGGTGCTGCGCAGCGCAACGGTCAATGCCGCCGCCGCGCTCGGGGGCTTGGGGGAGGGTCTCGGTTCCATCGCGCCCGGTAAAACGGCTGACGTGATTGCCATGAAAGTCGATCCGATGACGCATATCGATCAATTGGGCCAGCCGGGCAAAATTTCCTTCGTGATGAAGGAGGGTAAAATTTTCAAAGACGAGCGCTGAGCGCGACATGATCTCGGCCGTCAGAATGGCGCTTGATCTTTGTTAATCTCTTTCGGTGACTCGGGCGAGTACACTCAAGCTGATGCGCAAAACCCTATTCGGTATTCTCTTGGCAACTCTGGCTTGGCCTGCGTTCGCGCAGCAACCGCGATCGGATTCCGCAGCGCTTTCTCCGCCGGTCAATCACGAGAGCGGCGTGGTCGGCGAGGTGCTGGTCGCCCGAGATGCAGGCTACAGCCAAGTCGGCAGCATTGTGCGCTGGCGCGACGCGCAGATTTTTGTGTCGGGTTCGCCCGTCAAAATGCCGCGTAGTGGCGATATCTTGGATTTCACCGTCTACCGTTCGGTGCAGGACGGCCGCAAAATCTTGAGATTCGAAGCCAATCAAGATTCCGTGTCCGCAAGCGATGAGGAAGAGTCCGGTAGCTCGCACGCTTCGATCAGCTCCGGCACGTCGAAGGTGGAAAGTGTTTTGTCGGCGGACAGCGATGGCTATCGGTTTGTCGCCTATCAAGTGACCTGGCACGGCGCACGGGTGGTGGTAATTGACCCCCTGGCTCGGGAGCCGCGCGCAATCGGCGAGCAAATCAATTTTCGCGTCTCCCGCTCGGGATCCGATGAAACCCGGCAATTGGCCTTTACGCTAACTGATTAGCCGATTGCCATGATCGTGCACCTCGTCGACGGCACGTACGAGCTGTTTCGGCACTTTTACGGTCTGCGACGCTTCACGAAAGACAAGGATCGCCCCATGGGCGCCGTCGTCGGTGTGCTCAATGGCGTCCTGCAGATGATCGAAGAAGGGGCGGGCTTCATCGGCGTCGCCACCGATCACGTGATTGAATCCTTCCGCAATGAGCTGTGGGACGGCTACAAGACCGGCGACGGTATCGAGCCTGCGCTGCGTGCGCAATTTCAGCCGCTCGAGGACGCGCTCATCGGGATGGGCGTAGCGCTTTGGCCGATGGTTGAACTTGAAGCGGACGATGCCTTGGCCTCCGCGGCGGCGTTAGCCGCAAAAGATCACAGTGTTCAAAAGGTTTGCATTTGGACGCCGGATAAAGATCTTGCGCAATGTGTACGCGGCGATCGCGTGGTTCAAGTCGATCGAAAAAGTCATGTCATCCGAAATGCAGCAGGGGTGCACGCGAAATTCGGCGTCATTCCAGAGAGAATTGCCGATTATCTGGCGCTGGTCGGCGATGCGTCGGATGGCTATCCCGGAATCTCCGGCATTGGTCCCAAGGGCGCTGCGGGTCTGATCGAGCGGTTCGGCCGGATTGAAGACTTTCCGCCGGAGATCTTGGGCGAACGTAAACCGCTGGCACTGCTCTTCAAGAGATTGGCAACGCTCAAGGATGATGCACCGCTGTTTTCCGAGGTCGCCACGCTGCAGTGGCAGGGTGCGCGCAAGGACTTCGCCGCGATCGCCACGAAGTTGGGCGATCCTCGCCTGTTCGAGCGTGCCGAGAAAGCGTTGCACTCGCCCAAGCCGTTGGAATCGCACTCGCCGACATCGATTGCACTCAAGACTAAACCGGCCAAAGCTTCCAAGAGACCTGGGAATCGATCGTAGGACGCGGCGTTTGACACTTCTTTGAAGTGCTCCGCTTCTGGTGGGTACCACTTCGCGCCCAAATCACGGCACCACACGGATGGTGATAATCCCATACAGAAAAATTATATTGACAATTCTCTTTGCAGGCTTAGTCTGTGTTTATTCACGACGTCCACTGTGCGGAGGTAACGGACCTACCTACGGATCCGGACCTCGTATTGCTACAGCACAAAAGAATTGGGGATGTCGTCATGAAATACTTCCTGAGCGTTTCGCTCCTGGCCGGGGCTTGCCTGTTGGTTCAACCCTCCTTCGCACAAACTCCCGGTGCGAACGCTTCAACGGAAGCGCTGGCGGAGATCGTCGTCACCGCCACCAAGCGTATCGAGCGCCTGCAAGACGTACCGGTGAGCATTACCGCCGAGACGGGCGTGGAACTCGAGCACCGCGGAGCGACGCAGCTGCAGGACATCATCAATACCACGCCGGGTCTCAACAACCCCGGCTCGGGCGGCGGCAATTCCACCAATCTCACCATCCGAGGTGTGACGACGGGTACGGATTTGGGTCTTAAGCAGTCGACCGTGGCGCTGCTGTACGACGATATGCCGATCGATCCGGTGGGCCAGGGCGGCGGCGCCAGCAACTTGCGCGTCGTCGACATCGAGCGGGTCGAAGTGTTGCGCGGTCCGCAGGGCACGCTGTTCGGTTCGGGTTCGCTGGCGGGCGCGATACGTTACATCACCAACAAGCCGGACCTCACGCAGTTCAGCGGATCGGTTGAGCTGACCGGTGCGCAAACCGAAACCGGTGCCGCCTCGTTCTCCGGTTACGCGGTGCTCAATGCCCCAATCATCCAGAACGAACTCGGCGTTCGTTTGGTCGCCTACGACTATGACGATGGTGGTTGGATCGCCGATTTGCGCAGCGGTCAGGCGAACGCAAACCCCACCAAGACTGACGGCGCGCGTTTCTCGATCGCCGCCAAACCGAATGATCAGTTCTCCGCCAACCTCACGCTGACTTACCAGGATTCGAAAGATTACAACGGCGAGGATAACGGCAGCTTGTTGGTCAAGCCCGCGGGCACCGGTTTTTCCGGCCAAGTCTCGGACGGCATCAACGAATATCTCATAGAGCTGAAGAGCACCATCGCGGCCCTGACGCTTCAATATGACTGGGATTCCCTCGCATTCACGTCGGTTTCCACCTATCACGATCGCAAGTCAAACCTCACCGGTTCGGATACCTATTTCGTGCCCCTGACCGCGTTGATCGCCGGCGCGAACATTATTCCGGGCGTTACCAACGATACTTCCGGCATCGACGGAAATATCTATACGCAGGAGCTGCGTCTGGCCTCAAAGGGCGACGGCAACTTCAAGTGGACCGCGGGTGGCTTTTTTCTGCACGCGAGCCAAGGCGGAGGGCAAGAGGCGGATTCCGATGCCATCATTCCGGTCATCGGCAGCGATAACATCGTCGATCTGATTTATCATTTCGGGCAACAGGAAATCGCCGCATTCGGCGAGGCGACCTACACCTTCGCCGATAAGTGGGACTTGACCGCCGGCGCCCGAGTATCGCATTACATGGTCTCCGCCCAGATCAACACCGGCGGCTACATTCCGGTCTTCAGCATCCTGCCCTCTGCTTACACGCATACGGACTTTCATGACTTGGGAACGCCGGTCGATCCCCGCGTCTCGCTGGCCTATCGCCTGGACCCGGATCTGACCTTGTACGCGCAAGTGGCGCGCGGCTACCGCGTCGGCGGCGTGAACCTCACCTCCGACGTCGGTGGCCGCAACACCCCGCCGAGCTACGCGCCCGACAGTTTGTGGAACTATGAGATCGGCGCCAAGGGCAGGATGTTCGACGGCCGGCTGACTTACAGTACCGACTTCTACTACATCGACTGGTCGAACATTCAGGTCTCACTGCAGAATCAACTGGGCAACTACACCGGCAATGCAAGCGCCGCGAGACTCTACGGCGTCGAATTCCAGGTGGACGCCAAGCCGGTTTCCTGGCTGCTGTTGGGCGCGGCTTTCCAACTGAGCAAGAACGAGATCTCCAAAGACGATCCCACGGTTAGCCGGCCTGCAACGGGTCTCGTGGGTGTGCAAGACGGCGATGTGCTGCCCGCGGCTCCGGAAGGGCAGGCATCAACCTACGCCGAGGTCGATTTCCCGGTGGCCGGTTACGAGGGCTATGTGCGTGCCACCGCCTCGTATCTGGGCGATGAGTGGAGCGACTTCGAGCATAACGGCACAAAATTCGGCGGCTTTGCCACCGAGGGCATACGAGGCGGAGTCAATTTCGGTTCCTTTGAGGTCGTGGCCTTCATCAATAATTTGAGCAATTCCCAGGGCGCGACCGGCGCATTGGATGCGCAAACCGCGGGGCCGGTCATCATCAACAACCAGGAGTTGTTTCGCATTCGGCCGCGGACGGTGGGCCTGACGCTGCGGGCAAAATTCTAAATACGAGCGGGGAGAGACGAATGAACTTCAAGTCACAGCTGGGTTGGTACGGCTGCGTGCCGTTGATGGTGTTGGCGAGCTCCTTGCAGGCGGCGCCCGTGCTCAAGGGACCGCCGACGCGCGCGCTCACCGATCCGAAAAGCATCAGCTCGCCTGCGCTCGAGGGCGCCGGTCCGGTGCCGATCGCGGATCTATTCTACGTGCGCAACAGTCTCGATGCCGCGTGGAGCCGCGATTCCAAGTCGTTCATCGTTTCCACCAACCTCACCGGGCGCTTCAATCTGTGGAGTGTCTCAGCGGGTGGGGCTTTCCCGACGCAGTTGACGCAGTCCGACGACCGGCAGATGGGAATCGCGACCTCTCCGGATGGCAAGTGGGTGGTATTCCAGTCCGATCGGGGCGGCGCCGAAATCTTCGACCTGTTCGCGGTTCCCGCGGCCGGCGGCGCCGTCGTCAATCTGACGCACACCGACGATGCGTCCGAAACCGGTGCGGTGTTTTCGCGCGACAGCCGCTTGATCGCCTTTGATCACCGCTTGAAAACCGGGGCGTCGGCCAATGTTGCGGTAATGGACTTCGACACTCGGACGGTGCGTGTGCTCACCCACGAAGCCCTGCCCACGATGCAGTGGAGCGTGGTCGCGTTTTCACCCGACGGCCGCTTTATCATTGCCAACCGCTCGAATGTCGAAAGAACGCATGGCGCGATCTGGCGGATCGATGTCGCGAGCGGAGCCGCGACTCCGGCGCTCGCCTCGGGCGAGGCGGGTCTGAATACCGCCAGCGATATCTCACCCGATGGGCGATGGCTGGCGCTGACCACGGAAACCGCGGCGGGTGCGCTGCAGGCCGCGGTGTATGACACCACGGCGCAAAAACTGATTTTGGTGAAACCCGACGAGTGGGAACAGAAGTCGGGCAGCTTCGCTCCGGACGGCCACTCGCTGATCATGATCAGCAATGTCGACGGACGCGACGTGATCTACTCCTACGACCCGGGCACCGGCCGCAGCGAGGCATTGCCATTGCCCGCCGGCGTCAATTCCGACTACGGCGGAAACATGCCCGCATTCTCGCCCGATGGCACCCGCATGCTGTTTCCGCATCAAGCGGGCAACACACCGCTCGATTATTGGATTTTGGATCGGGCGAGCGGCCGGTCAGCTCCAGTTACACGCTTTGCGCTGGCCAGCGTCGACCCGCAAAAGCTGCCGAAGACACAGATCGTCCACTATCGCAGCGCCGACGGCACCGTCATCAGCGCCTTTGTTTGGCTGCCCTACAACTTGTCGCGCGACGGCCATGCGCCCGCCGTGGCGCTGCCGCATGGCGGTCCCACTGGGCAGACCATGGACCGCTTTGATCCGGACGCCGTGGCACTCGCCTCGCGTGGATACGTCGTGTTCGCGGCGAACCCGCGCGGATCGACCGGCTATGGCCGCGCCTTCACGGCCGCCAACCATCGCGATCTGGGCGGCGGCGATCTCACCGACTACGTGGCGGGGGTCAAGTTTTTGGTGGACACGGGCTACGTCGATGCGCGGCGAGTCGGCATCACCGGAGTTTCCTACGGCGGCTACATGACCATGATGGCCATATCCAAGACGCCGGAAGTATGGGCGGCGGGCGTCGAAGTCTGCGGCATCACCGATTGGTTCTCGATGTACGAGCGCGGCTCGCCGGTGCTTAGGCAGTACCAGATGGGACTGCTCGGCGACCCGGTCAAGGACAAGGCGGTGTACGAGGCGTCCAGCCCACTCACCTTTTTAGGGCAGGTCAAAGCGCCCCTGCTCGCGCTCGCAGGGGCCAATGACATCCGCGTGCCGCCCTACGAGGCGGAGAAAGTCGCGGAGGTGTTATCGAAAGCCGGCAAAACGGTCGACATCAAAGTGTACCCAGGCGAAGGCCACGGATTTTTCAAGCGCGAAGATCAAATTGACGCGCTGGAACGCACGGTCGCCTGGTTCGATCGCTATATGGGCAGCGACCGCGGCGCAAATAAGTAGAGGCTTGCATAACCGTCATGCAATTTCGCGCAATCCGCTGTTGTCTGCTTGCAGTCAGTCTGCTGCTCGCTGAGGCGAGTCCGTCCGCGCCTGCGACCAAGATCATCATTCATGCCGGGCATCTGATCGCCGATCCGGGCAAGCCCTCGCTCGATAAACAGTCGATCATCGTAGAGAACGGTAAGATCACGGCCATCGTCGATGGATTTGTCGATGGGGGGCGAATCGTCGATCTCTCGCAAGCCTGGGTGATGCCCGGGCTCATCGATATGCACACCCATGTGACAGTCACGGTGGATGTGGATTCTGAGGTGCCCTGGTCGGACTTCATGCCCGCTTTTCTCGGGCGCCCCGCGGCGCGCGTCCTGGCGAGCGCAGGCCGAGCGAATAGCATCCTGCGCAACGGCTTTACCACCATCCGCAATCTCGGCGATCCGGCGAGTGTGACCTACGACTTGCGCGACGCCATCAACGCCGGCGTGATCGACGGACCACGCATCATTGCCTCGGAACCGATGTTCGGCGTGCCGGGAGGCGACTACGATGCTCACAATTTCGGCGAGCGCGAAGACCTGGAACCGTTGTTCAAGAGCCGCGGCAGCTGCTCTGGTGCGACGGATTGCGAGCGCGTGGTGCGCGAGGAAGTCAGGCGAGGCGCGGGCGTGATCAAACTGCGGTTGGCCGCGCAGACGCTGATCGACCCGAAGAGCGGGCCGATGGAAACCCCGGCGGAGATAAACGCCATCGTCTCAACCGCGCATCGTTTGAACCGGCGCGTGGCCACGCATTCGGCAGGATCCGCGGCCGCCAACCAGATCGCGATCGAGGCGGGGACCGATACGATTGAGCATGGTCCGTTGAGCGATTTGAACATCGCGACCATGGCCAAGCGCGGTACCGCATACGTTCCGACCTTGCTGACCGCCAAGCTAGCCACCGAAAACCCCAAGGTCGGCGTACCCGTCGAGTATTATCTGCAGGCGAAAGCCAGTGTCACCAAGGCCTACAAGGCGCACGTACCGATTCTGTTCGGCACGGATCTGCCGGTGGTTCCGATCGCACGCGAGTGGGAGGAGTTTCTCGCTCTGCAGGATGCCGGCCTCAGCACCGCCGATGCGCTCAAAAGCGCGACCGTCAATGCCGCCGCCGCCTTAGGCATGGCCGACACCCTCGGCAGCATCGAGGCCGGGAAGTTCGCCGATCTCATTGCCGTTGCGCATGATCCGCGCGTTGACTTGCACGAGATGGGCAAAGTCATTTTCGTGATGAAAGGCGGCAAGACTGTCCGCGAGGACCTGCACGACGACCGCGGTTAGTGCCGTTCAGCGCGCTACAGCTTCTTCTTCTTCGCGGGTGTGGAACAGCATCAACAAGCAGAACTTAAGCTAGACTGCCGCCTACCAAGGGGGTGAGAAGACCTCCAGCGATCTGCCAGGGGTCCCCGTTGACTGAGCCATCACAGGCGGTATTCCTGAGCTACGCCTCGCAGGATGCGGAGGCGGCGGCTCGAATCTGCGACGCGCTGCGCGCCGCTGGGATGAAAGTCTTTTTCGACCAGCGCGAGTTGCGGGGCGGAGAAGCGTGGGATCAGAGGATCCGCCGCGAGATCCACGCCTGCGAGCTGTTTGTTCCGCTCATCTCCGCGAACACAGCGTCGCGACGCGAAGGTTATTTCCGGCTCGAGTGGGACCTTGCGGATCAGCGGACCCACAGGCTGGCGCGCAATCGGGCGTTTGTCGTGCCGGTGTGTTTGGACGCTACGCCTGACCGGGGTGCGGACGTTCCGGAGTCGTTTCAGCGCGTGCAGTGGACACGTCTCCCGGATGGGCACACACCTCCCGAGTTTGTCAGGCGCATCGAGCAGCTTCTCTCAGGGAAAGAGGTCCCAACGACGGTGCCCTCGGACAGGGGCAGACGCTCTTGGGTCCGGCCCGCGTGGCTCGCCGTCGCAATCGCTGTGGCGGTGCTCGCCGCTTACTGCCTCATCGAAAGGCCTTGGATCGCGCGGCCTCCACCCCCGGCAGCCTTTGCCCCACCCGTTGGCTCGATCGCGGTGCTGCCGTTCGTGAATATGAGCGGCGATCAGAGCCAGGAGTACTTTTCCGATGGGGTCTCGGAGGATCTGATCGTAATCCTATCGCAGTTTCCGGGACTGAAAGTGATCGGCCACTCGTCCTCGTTCCAGTTTCGCGATTCCAAGCAGGACAGCCGCAACATCGGTGCAAAGCTCGGGGTGGCGCACCTGCTCGAGGGGAGCGTGCGCCGGTCAGGCGATATGGTGCGAGTAATTGCTCAACTCATCAACACCGCGGACGGCAGCGCGCAGTGGTCCGAGCGCTACGATCGGCCATATAAGGAACTCTTTGCGCTGCAGGATGAGATCACGCGCGCAGTGGCAATGGCGCTGCGGACCAAGCTGATGCCGGGTGAGCACGCGGTGGCGCAGAGCGATAAGCCCCCCAGCGGCAGTCTGGAGGCTTACAACGCGCTGTTGCAGGGCCGGTTTTACTTTTCGCGCATTACAGAAGCCGATATGCGCAAAGCGATCGAGTACTACACGCAAGCGACGGAGCTCGATCCGAACTACGCACTCGCTTGGAGCTGGGTGTCGCGCGCCTGGAGCAATATGAGCGCGGATTTTCTCGAGGGCGCGCCTGCCCAGAGTGCGTATGCGAAGGCGCGAACGGCGGCCGACCGCGCGCTCACTCTCTCGCCGGACCTTGCCTTCGCGCATCTGGCCAGGGCTGATGTGCTTCAGTTCGCCGACTTCGACTGGCGCGCCGCGGAAGCAGAGTATCGCCAAGCGCTAGCACTGGCGCCGAATGACGCCCCCGCGCAATTCGGCCTCGGGCAGTTGCTTGCGACTCTGGGTGACGCAAACCAGGCCATCGAGCTCACGCGGCAGGCGCTCGCCACCGAGCCGCTGCGGGCCAACGTGTATAACTGGCTGGGCAACTATTATTTGGGAATCAATCGCCTCGACGAGGCGGAACGGGCGATCCGCCGAGCCATCGAGCTGCAGCCTGCCGCCCAAAGTTTTCACGTGCAACTCGCGATCATCGAAATCAAGCGCGGCCATGCGCAGCTGGCTCTGGCGGCCGCGCAGCAGGAGCCTCCCGGAACGTGGAACGACGTCGCGCTCGCCCTCGCGCAGCAGATCGGCCCCGACCGGAGCGCCGCCGATGCGGCGCTTCGGACGCTGATCGACAAGAATGGCAGCCTTGCGCCATACCAGATCGCGCAGGTCTACGCCCTGCGCGGCGATGCAAAGGAGACCTTTGCGTGGCTCGATCGGGCTTGGAGCCTCCGAGATTCAGGAATCCAATACCTCCTCTTAGACCCTTTCATCTTGCGCTACCGGGACGATCCGCGCTTAGCCGCCTTCTGCCGCAAGGTCGGTCTGCCAACGCCGCTCGAAGTCACGGGACGCACATGACAGCCCGATCGGTCGCACCGGTTTACTGAGCGGTCATTTCGGGCATATGCTGAGGCCGTAACAGACGCAACCGTTGCTCAGCGGCGGCCGTACTGCCAACGGACAGCCAACAAAATAAGGGGATCGCAACATGAGTCGTCGCAACGTACTAACACAACTTGCAGCACTCCCTCTAATGGTAGCGGCAGGTTCGTCATCGATAGCAGCTCAGGCGAAGGTGCCGCTGAAGATCATGATGAAGAGTGCTTGGGGCTCCGATGATCCCACCAAGGCAGCTTTCCCCTTTCTGCACGGTCATGCACTCGCCGAGGCTGGTCACACCGTGCAGATGTTCCTTCTAGGGGAGGCGGTCTCGTTGATGCGCTTGTCTCTGGCAAAGGCTGTGGTTCCGGTTGGCTGGCCCCCGCTCGAGGAAACAATGCAAAAAGTTGTGGCCAGTAAGATTCAGATTTTTGCTTGTGGCGCGTGCTCCCGAGCCCGCGGAGTGACTGACGCCGATCTCGCCCAGTGGGGCGCCAAATTCGGTAATCCAACGATCTTTGTCTCGCTCGTGGAATGGGCGGACCGCATCATCACGGAATGACCGCGCCGGGCGGCCACTACGCAATGTCATCGATTATCGCTGCCCGCTGGCTCGTGGTCGCGACACTCGTTTCGTCACTGTCGACGGCGAACGCCGACAACTCCGTCGCGATGCCGCTGTATCGCGAGGGCCGCGGCAGTCCCGACGGCATCGGTAAGTTCTATCAGGGACGTGAGATCGCAGCCGTCATGGGTTTCGAGGGCGCGTCGTGGCTCGAGCGGCCGAGTCGCGCAAGTGAAGAGCGGCCGGATCTGCTGGTGAAGGAATTGCGCCTGCAGCCAGGCACGACTGTCGCCGATATCGGCGCGGGCTCGGGTTATCTCTCGCGGCGCATGGCGCCGATCGTTGGACCCGGCCGCGTTTTCGCGGTCGATGTGCAGCCGCAGATGGTGGCGCTGCTCACGGCGTTGTCGCGGAAACCCGAGTTCAAGAACCTCGTGCCGATCCAGGCAGACACCGACAACGTCAAGCTGCCTCCTGCATCGATCGACCTAGCAGTCATGGTCGATGTGTATCATGAGCTGGCTTATCCCTATGAGGTCATGAGCAGCGTGATTCGTGCGCTCAAGCCGGGTGGCCGGGTGGTGCTGGTGGAGTATCGCGGTGAGGACCCGGGCGTGCCGATCAAGGCCTTGCATAAAATGAGCAAGGCGCAGATCCGCCGCGAAATGAGCGTGCTCCCGCTCACCTGGGAACGCACTTCCGAGCGGCTGCCTATGCAGCACATCGTCGTATTCCGCAAGTCTGGGGATCCATTATGATTCTCGGCCGGTCCGTCCTGCTGGAGTAAGTTATGCCCGCCCGTTCGAAATTCCTGATGTCAGTGTTCTTTATGCTGTCGGCCGGTGCGGCATCCGCCGATTCCTTGTCGAAGCCGGCGGCGCAGTGGTGGGCAGACATCACCGCGCTCTCCGGCGACAGCACCGAAGGCCGCGAAACCGGATCGAGTGGCTACATGCGCGCCGCGGATTACGTGATCTCGCGTTTCAAAGCAGAAGGGCTGGTCCCGGCCGGCACGCAAGGTTACTTGCAGCCGGTGGAGTTCGGCAGGCAACTCGTGGACCAGCGGGCATCGTCTCTGGACCTGGTGGCCGCAAATGGCGCGGTCACGTCACTGCATGCGGGCGAGGACTCGAGGATCGGCGCGGGTGGTGCACCGCTACCGGATCAGGTCGATGCGCCGCTGGTGTTCGTGGGTTATGGACTGCACTTGCCGAAGCAGGGCTACGACGATTTTGCGGATGTGGATGTACGCGGCAAGGTCGTGGTCGTGCTGAGCGGCGGCCCGGCCGATGTTTCGGGTCCGATCAAGTCGAATGCGCGGTTCGCGCGCACTTTGTTGCTCGGCAAGATGGGAGCGGTGGGGATCATTGCGCTGACGACTCCGCATCAGGTCGAAATCCCCTGGGCGCGCCAGCGGTTGCTCGCGACTCAACCGGGGATGTATCTCGCAGATGCCAGCTTACGCGAAACGCCGGACGGATTCTTCAGCGCGGCCGTCGATCCCGACAAATCTGAAGTCCTGTTCGCAGGCTCTGGACACACGTTTGCAGAACTCTGCGCCGTCGCCGATGCGTCGAAGCCGCTGCCGCACTTCAAACTGCCGCTGCGTCTCACCGCGCACGTCGTCGCCGCGCGTGAGCGGCTGAGTTCACCGAATCTGATCGCGAAGCTGCCGGGACGCGACCGCAAACTGGCATCTCAATATGTCGCCATCTCGGCGCACCTCGATCACCTTGGTATCGGCGCGCCTATCAACGGCGACAAGATCTACCACGGCGCCATGGACGATGCTTCGGGCGTGGCCACGGTGCTGGACATTGCCGACCGCCTGAAGAAGGGCGCACGTCCGCGCCGCTCAATCCTGTTCGTCGTGGTCACGGCCGAAGAAAAGGGTCTGCTCGGATCGCACTACTTCGCGGAGCGCCCAACGGTGCCCGTGTCGAGCATCGTGGCCGATTTGAACTTCGACATGCCGCTGCCGTTGTGGAAGCTGACCAAGGTGTTCGCACCGGGCGAGGAGGAGAGCACGCTCGGCGCCGACGCGCGCGCCGTGGCCGCGGCTCAGGGCCTCGCCATGGCGCCTGATCCCTTGCCGGATCGCAACGTATTCATCCGCACCGATCAGTTCAGCTTCGTGCGGCGGGGCATCCCCGCGCTGGCTTTCAAATTCGGATTCGCCAAAGACACGCCGCAGTTCGACATTGAGCATGAGTGGCGGGCCAACCGCTACCACTCACCGTCCGACAATCTGGAACAGCCGGGCGTCATGAAAGAAGAGGCGGTAAAGCTCGACGACTTCGTGGCGGCGCTCGCGCGTCGGGTGGCGGACGCGGACAGCCGCCCTGAATGGCTGGCGACCAGCGTGTTCAAGCCGGGTACGGGGGAGTGAGGACCCGCTCTTAGCCCTACGCCTTTCAGGTTTTCCTTGTCAGATTGGGCTGACACACGATTCAGTTTCGACCGCAACGTCGTTTGGCGCGCCCGGATCTAGTATCCGAACGCGCCAACCTTCTTCTTTCCCGGTCCACAAGACCGCGCATCCCAAGCGAGGACGCCTAACGACCACCATCTGAAACGTTTTTTACTAGGGGATTACGTCCATGAAGAAACCAAAATGGTACATCTACATTGCTGTGACCTTAGCCGCCGGCATCATCAGTGTCTTCGGCGCACTGAAACCGCAAGCCGACGACTTCGGCTCTTCGAGATCTCCCTCGTTCGTTGTCGATCCTGACTGGCCAAAACCGTTGCCTGCCACCGTCACCGACGGTGTCGCGCACACCTGGGTGACCGGCGAAGTCGGCGGCAACTGCACTGACCAAAAAGACAATGTCTACACCTACAACCGGGGCTGGGAGGTTGGCGTCACGCAAAACGGCGTGCTCCAAGGGAACCTGTCAGGGGGTATCGTCGGACAAGACGCCAGCGCTTCGGCGATTCCATCGCCGCCCGTGGTGGTCTACAACTCCGACGGCAAAGTGATCGCCGGATGGGGTAACGCCAGTCTGATCCAGACCGGCACGGACTACGGCTATGCCGCGTACATGTCGCAATCGGCGCACGGCTGCTTTGTCGACTATCAGGGCTTCGTCTGGTTCGCGGGCAGCGGCGATGGCATCGTGCAGAAATACAATCCGGTCCAAGCGGCAGCCGCCGGTGCCAATGCCACCTTCGTTTTGCAAATCGGCACCAAGGGCGAGTGCGACGGCACGCAAACGACCTCGAACCCCTTCAGTTCCTGCGGCGAGACCAACGATTTCAATTCGAGCCATACCAAATTGAATGAGCCGGCGGACATCACAGTCGATCCGCTGCCCGGGCCCATTACGCATGCGCCCGGCGATACCTATATTGCCGACGGCTACGGCAATCATCGGGTGGTGGTGTTCGACGCGCAGGGAAACTACGTCGGACAGTGGGGCACGACTTGCAAGTTGCCGCCGCCCAATAATCCGACCGGCACGCCCGTGCCAAGCATCGGCCAGAATTGCCCGCCGGGCACCTTCGGCGCAACCGGCAGCGGCCATCCGCATTGCGTGGTGTTGGGAAACGATGGCTTGGTGTATGTATGCGATCGCCCCAACAGCCGCATTCAGGTGTTCAACAAGAATTGTGCCGTGCCATCGACCACCGCCAATCCTGAACCGGTGTGCCAGCCGGTGAGGATCATCAACATCAGCGGCTTTAACTCAGCGTCAGCGGACGACCGGGCCGCCATATTGCTCGCCGGCACTCGCGGCTGCGATATGGATTTCTGGCCGAACATCGATTATCTCGCGGACAAGAGCCCGACCAACCAGGAAACCATCATTGACGTCGATCTCGGCAACGACAATACATGGGTCATAAACAAAGCCAGCGGCCTGGTGGTCGGTGCACTGGGCGTGTGCGGGATCGCGCCGTGTCCGGGACACAATGCGGGCCATTTTGCCTTCGGTCATATGGTCAACGTCGACTCAAAGGGAAATGTCTACGTAGGCGAAACCATCACCGGCAGGCGCATCCAGAAATTTGTGCCCGCCGACGGCAATCACCATCGAGATCAGGACGATGCCCCGGCCAAAATCCAGGGCGCGAGTTTATAGTCAAAGCCTTCAGGCCTTAAGTTTAGGCAGCGGCCGGGGAAAATCCCGGCCGCCGCCGCAAGGGTTTTAGGTGCACATGAGAACACGTTCATCAGGCGCGCTTGCGGTTTTGCTGATGTGCGTCTTGCTGAGCGCAGCTGCGGCACCCCTGATGCATGATTTGCCCCAAGACACCGTAATGCATGCGTTCTTGCGGGTGCAGGGTAGCGAGGCGCATTTGTTGGTTCGCGTTCCGCTCGATCTTTTGCATGGAATATCCTGGCCCACGAACCACGGCGAATACGCGATCGGCGACTCGCAAGCGGCGGTGAATCAAGCGCTCGACGCCTTGGGTCATACCATCTTGATTTGGCAGGATGGCGAGCGCTTGACGCCAACGAAAAGTTCGGGACAGATGGCCGCGCTCGGTGATCTGTCCTTTGCCAATCCCGAGGCGGCCGCGGCGCACATCGCACAGCCGACGGAGGCGGGACTCAAGATCGCGGTGGATCTCGGCTATCTCGATGCGCACTTTATTTATCCGATCCGCCCGGCGCCGGCGGTGTTTTCGATTCAATCGCGGGTGGCGGAGGATCTTCAGGATCTCAGCAAACTCATTGTCCAGTTCGTGCCCGACGGGAGCAACTGGGGCGGCGCCATGACCATCAGCGCGCAATCGGGAAGAGTGGCGCTCAATCCCAACCGTGCACAGGCTGCGCTGGGATTCGTGCTGATCGGGATGCAGGACCTTCTTACGAATGCTGACTGTCTGTTGTTCATCTTGTGCCTCATGATTCCGTTTCGGCGCGCGCGGGACTTCGGCGCGCTTTATGCCGCGTTCGCTTTGGCCAACCTCATCTCGCTCGCGGGCGCGGCATTTGGATTTGCGCCGGACAGCGTCTGGTTTGGGGCGCTCGCGGCGAGTGTCTCGGCGGTGATGATATTTTTTCTGGCGCTCGGCAATATTTTCGGTGCGCATTTGCAGCGCCGCAGACTGTGGACGGGACTCTTCGGGTTGATCCTGGGATTCGAGTTCGCCAAACTACTGGCGGAGCGGCTGCAATTCGCCGGCGCTCACTCGCAGATTGCCCTGTGGTCCTTCGCCGTCGGAGTTGATCTCGGGACGCTGCTCGCCTTTGCGCTGATTTTTGTGGGATTGGCGTTGATCCTGCGCGGAGCGCGGGCGGGACGAATCGGCATTATCGTGTTGTCCGCGCTCGTGGCGCACGCTTCCTGGCATTGGATGATCGATCGCTTGGGGCTGCTGTGGCAGATGCCCTGGCCGATCATGACGACGTCGGGCTTCTACCATCTGGTGCAATGGATCTTTGCAGTCCTGCTCGCCGCGGGCGCCTATGCCTTGGCGGCGCAACGCCTAGAACGACGCTGGCCCAGAGTGCCCGGCCTGGTAATTGATTAAAGAGCATCCACGCGAGCAATTCGCTCAAGGTAAAAATATGCCTCCAGTCCTGCTGAAGAACGCCCGCATTTTTGACGGCGAAAGCGAGGATTGCCTCGAGGGTCAGCACGTTCTGATTGAGGGAGGTAGAATTCGAGAGATTTCGAGCAAGCCTATCAAAACCTCCGAGGCGCGGATCATCGAGGTCGGCGGGCGCACGCTGATGCCGGGACTGATCGACGCGCACATCCATGCCTATGCGTCAGATGTCAGCGTCCAGAAAGTCGATCTGGCGGGCGAACCTTACCGCACTGCGCACGCGATCCGCATGCTGGGCTTTGCCCTCGATTGCGGCTTTACGACGGTGCGGGATATCGGCGGCGGGGACTGGAGTCTGTGGCGTGCGATCGAAGACCGGCTGATCCGCGCCCCGCGCTTCTTCTACGCAGGCAAGATCATATCGATGACCGGCGGCCATGGCGATTTCCGTCAAATGGGCGAGTCGCGCCACAACCACGGCTATTGTTCGTGCGGCGATTTCAATACCGTCAGCGTGATCGCCGACGGCGTCGATGAGTGCATCAAGGCGGTGCGCGAGGAATTAAGACGCGGCGCGCACTGCATCAAGATTATGGGCTCTGGTGGTGTGGCCTCGCCCACGGATCCGATTTGGATGCATCAATATCGCGAGGACGAAATCCGCGCCATCGTCAATGAGACCGCCGAGCGCCGGACCTACACCTCCGCGCATTGTCACCCGGCCGGCGCGGTGCGGCGCAGTGTGGAATTCGGCGTGCGCTGCATCGAACATGGCACGCTCATTGACGACGAAACGTCGCGGTTCGTTGCGAAGCAAGGCGCATTCATCATTCCGACGATGGTCATTATTTTTGCGCTGGTCGAGCTCGGCAAAAAACTGGGGTTTCCAGCGCAAAGTCAGGAGAAGGCGGAGCATGCATTCAAGCAGGCGATTGTCGGCATGGAGTCCATGCGCAAGGCTGGCGTGAAGCTCGGCTTCGGCACTGATTTGCTGGGCGAAACCTATGTGCGGGAGTGCCGCGAATTTGAGATTCGCCGCGAAGTGTTTTCACCGGTCGAAATCCTGCGCCAGGCGACCTCGGTCAATGCCGATATCTTGATGCAGAAGGACTCGCTCGGATGCGTCAAGGCCGGTGCGCACGCAG
>DATNKC010000299.1:0-11589 GCA_035603615.1 Steroidobacteraceae bacterium
GCGGTGATCATGTCTAAAACGGCCTATGTCGAGCGAGAAGTATAATCCCATCCCCGTGATCATTGGCGTAGGCCAGGTCAATGACCGCGACGAGCAGAACAAAGCAAGCTTGGGTCTGGACTCGTTGGGCTTGATGGAGGCAGCGCTGCAGGCGGCGGACAGAGACGCCGGCGGGAGTTGGTTACGCCGGCTCGACTCCCTCGGCGTCGTTGACCAAATATCCTACCCAGAACTCGGCGATGTCTCCGTGCCATTGGCCGAGCGTGTGGGCGCGACGCCGGGCATTTGTTACAAATCCGGATATGCCAGCGGCGACAGTCCGCTGCTCTTATTGAATGAGGCCGCCAATCGCATCGGCGCCGGCGATATCAAGGTCGCCGCCATCGTTGGGGGCGAAGCGCTGCGCACCGCGGCGCGCCGTGCCGCGGCTTCTGGCCCAAGCGGCGTGTCGGTGGATAACGCCGTGCGCGCGGTGGCCATGCGTCGCGGACCCTCATACCGCCACCGCTATGGGCTGATCGCGCCCGTCGACGTGTATCCGCTGTACGAAAACGCCGGCCGCGCCGCGTACGGACAGACCCTCGCGCAGGGTCAGGCGGAGAGCGCCGCGATTTGGTCGCGCTTCTCGGAGGTAGCGGAGAGCAATCCCGGTGCGTGGCTGCGGCGCCGCGTCTCGGCCGAGGAAATCAAGACCGTGTCAGCGGCTAATCGTCCCATCGCCTTTCCCTATTGTAAGCTGATGGTGGCCAATAGCAGTGTCAATCAGGGCGCGGGGTTCATCGTCACCAGTCTGACGGAGGCACGCGCGCGAGGTATCAGCGATGATCGGCTGATCTTCGTCGGCCGGGGCGCGGCGGCGCATGAACCCGTTGACTTGATGGCGCGCGCCAACTACGCGGAGTCGCCCAGCATGAGCGTGTCATTGCGCAAAGCGCTGGAATTGAATGGCTTGGTGACGGCCGATCTGGATCACGTCGAACTCTATAGCTGCTTTCCCTGCGTGCCCAAAATGGCACGACGGGTGATCGATTGGCCGTTGGAACGGGCCGCCAGCGTTTTCGGCGGCCTGACTTTTGGTGGAGGCCCCGTCGGCAACTACATGAGTCACGCGGTGGTGAGCATGGTGTTGGCGTTGCGCCGAGACGGCCGCCACGGTTTGCTGTTCGCGAACGGCGGACTCGCCACCCACAATCACTCGATTATCTTGAGCCGCGCTCCCCCGGCTCCGAACATTTTTCCACAGAACTTCGATTTTCAAGCGGAGGCGGATGCGCTGCGCGGGACCGCCCCGCCGGTCCAAGAGGATTATCTTGGGGCTGCGACGGTGGAAACCTACACCGTGCTCTACGACCGGGAAGGCTTGGCGCAGCAGGGAGCCATCATCGGGCGCGCGCCAAACGGTGCGCGTTTCATCGCGAAAGTTCCGGCAGTCGACACCGCCACAATCCAGTGGCTCACCTCAGGCGAGCAAGAGCCCGTCGGCATGCCAGGCACCGCCGTGAAGGGCGCGGATGGCGATACCTGGTGGGCCTAAAGCCGTTCGATGATGATGGCCGGCGCCATGCCGCCGCCCGCGCACATGGTCGCGAGTCCGCGTTTCAGATCGCGGCGCTCCAGTTCATCCAGCAGCGTACCGATCAAGATGGAGCCGGTCGCGCCGATCGGATGGCCGAGGGCTATCGCACCGCCGTTCACATTCACCTTGTCGCGATCGAGCTTCAAGTCGCGAATGAATTTTTCAGCGACAACCGCAAATGCTTCGTTGATTTCCCACAGATCGATGTCCGCTACGGTCAGTCCGGCGCGTTGCAGCGCCTTCCTCGCGGCGGGGACTGGCGCGTTCAACATCAGCGTGGGCGAGTCGCCCATGTTCGCGTAGGCCACCACGCGGGCTCGGGCCTTCAGTCCGCGCTTGCGCGCGTATGCGGGCGAAGCGATCAACAGCGCCGCTGCCCCATCGACCACGCCGGAACTGTTGCCGGCATGATGAATATGCGTTATTTGCAAGCCTGGGTGCTTCTCGAGAATCAAGCGCCGGTAGGTCGTGCCGCGCTCATCCAACGCATAGTCGGCGATCGCGGCGAAAGAGGGCTTCAGTGCCGCAAGTCCTTCCGCAGTGGTCTGCGGGCGGGGAAATTGCTCGTGGCCCAGCGCGAGGCTGCCGTCGGGATTTAGCACCGGAACGACGCTGCGATTGAAATGCCCGGCCTCGATGGCGCGGGCCGCGCGTTTTTGGCTCTCCAGTGCGAGCGCATCGACATCAGCGCGGCTGATATTTTCAAGCGTGGCGATGGCGTCGGCGCATACGCCCTGGTGCGATTGCGGGTGCAATGCCCGCAGATGCTCATTACCCCGGTCCATGAAGGGAGAACCGCGCGGCAGATTCGCGGTAAAGGACATCATTTCGGTGCCGCCGGCCACCACCAAATCCTCCATACCGGACATGACGGCCGCGCTGGCCATGTTCACGCTGGTGATGCCGGAGCCGCAGAAGCGGTCCAAGGTCACCCCGCTGGAAACGATGTCGTAGCCCGCGTCCAACGCCGCCATGCGGCCCAGGTCGGCGCCCTGTTTGTCGACCTGGGTGGAGGTGCCCCAGATGACATCGTCCACTTCCTTGGTTTCCAGGTGGTTGCGCGCGGCGATTGCCTTGAGCACGGTCGCGCCGAGATGCTGCGGGTGCAAATGTGCGAGCGCGCCTTTGTCGGCCTTGCCGATGCCGCGCGGCGTTCGGCATGCATCAATGATCAATGCGTCAGGCATGAGATTCCCCCATGATCGGTGTGGCATCATACTAAGGTTGGCGAAAATCTACCGCATTTGAAGGATACCTTAGGTGCAGGAAGGCAAGGCGATCTCAGCAGCGGCGTTCGGTGTGAGCGATGCCATTTTGTCGCGCCACTCGTGCCGGTCTTTCACCGCTCAGCCGGTGGCTGCCGCGAGCGTGCGCCAGTTGCTCGAGACGGCGCGCTTTGCGCCATCGGGCGGCAACTTGCAGCCTTGGATCGTGCATGTGCTGTCGGGAGCTTCCATGGCGCGATTTCGCGCCCAGTTGACGCCGCAGTTTCTGGCCAACCCTTTGGGCGGCAGCGCCGAATATCACGTGTATCCGCCTGAGCTCAAGGAACCGTATCGTTCGCGGCGACACAAGAACGGCGAGGACTTGTACCGGCTCATCGGCATACCGCGCGAGGATAAGGCTGCCCGGCATCGCCAGTTCGCACAAAACTATAATTTCTTCGGCGCGCCTGTCGGGATGTTTTTCTTCCTCGACCGCATCATGGGACCGCCGCAGTGGTCCGACCTCGGCATGTTGATCCAGAACATCATGCTGCTGGCCCGCGAGCAGGGACTGGAAACTTGCCCGCAGGAATCCTGGGCCATTTGGCATAAAGAAGTGGCCGAATTCTTAGGCGTCGATCCGAGCTTGATGCTGTTCTGCGGATTGGCCTTAGGGTATGGCGACAGTGCGGCGCCGATCAATCAACTGCGCACCGATCGCGCCGCGTCTGACGCGTTTGCAGTATTCCACGACTGATCGGCCCAGGAGGCTTGAGAAGGGAGTGAGCGATGCCAGTACTTGATGTCCCACCGCCTGCCTTCATGCAGGATCCGGATATCCAAATGTTCGCGGACTCGGCCAATCGTTTTTTCGAACGTGCCGCCCCCGTGGCCCGCGTCGTGGGCTGGCGCGAGGCGGGTCAGGTCGAGCGCTCATTTTGGCGCGAGACCGGGGCGGCGGGATTTCTAGGCGTGACGGTGCCGGAGGCCTATGGCGGCCCTGGCGCGGACTTTCGCCACGAATTGGTGCTGCTGGATGTGGTCGCGCGGCAAAATCTCGAGGGTTTCGCACTGGGTTTGCACAATGTCATCGTCACGCCGTACATCGTGTTGCACGGGACGGAGGAACAGAAGCGCCGCTGGTTACCTAAGCTCGTTTCCGGTGAACGGGTGTGCGCCATCGCCATGAGCGAGCCGGGCGCGGGTTCTGACCTGCAGGCCATTCGCACCACGGCACGCCGCGATGGCGACGGCTATCGAATCAGCGGCTCGAAGACCTTTATCTCCAATGGCCAGATCGCCGATTTCATCGTCGTTGTTGCGAAGACCGACCCTGCGCTCGGGTCGCGCGGCGTGTCCTTGGTTGTTGTGGAAACCGACGAGGCGCAGGGCTTTCGGCGCGGCAAGAAGCTCGACAAGATCGGGCTCGATGCGCAGGATACCTCAGAACTTTTTTTCGACGATGTGTGGGTGCCTGCGGAGAACTTGTTGGGGATGCAGGAGGGCAAGGGATTCTCTCAGCTCATGGCGGAGTTGCCGCGCGAACGCTTGCTGATCGCGATCGGCGCCGTCATTACCATGGAAAAAGCGCTGGAAACGACCATTGAATATGTCAAGAACCGCAAGGCGTTCGGCCAGCGGCTGATGGATTTTCAGAATTCGCAGTTCAAGCTGGCGGAGGCCAAGGCGAAGGCCACGGTGGCCAAGGTGTTCATCAACGACTGCATCGCACGGGTGCTGAATGGCACGCTCGACGGCACCACGGCGGCGATCGCCAAGATGTGGGCGACCGAAACCGAATGGCAGATCGTGGATGACTGCCTGCAATTGCACGGCGGCTACGGCTACATCAATGACTATCCCATCGCGCGGATCTTTCGCGACTCGCGCATCGCCCGCATCTATGGCGGTTCCACCGAAATCATGAAGGTCATCATCGCGCGCTCGCTTTAGCGGCGGGCAGTCAACCACGGGAGAACCTCAAGCGTGAGTGCATTCAAAGACAACTTATTGGCCGGCAAGACGGCTTTTATCGCGGGCGGCACCAGCGGCATCAACTTAGGGATCGCCAAGCGTTTTGCGGAGTTGGGCGCGCGCGTCGCGGTGGCGGGACGCAATCCGGAGAAGGCGGCCAATGCCGCGGCGTCGATCGGTGCGGGCGCGCTAGGGTTCAGCTGCGACGTGCGCGACTTTGCGGCCACCCGAACCGTACTCGAAAGCATCGCGAAGGAGTTCGGCGCGCTGGATATTGTGGTATCCGGGGCGGCGGGCAATTTTGTGGCGCCCGTGGTGGGCCTGTCGGCCAACGGCTTTCGCACCGTCGTTGATATCGATCTGAACGGGACCTTCAACGTGTTTCGCGGCGCCTATGATCTGCTGCGCACGCCGGGCGCCTCGTTGATCGCGATCAGCGCCGGTCAAGCGGTGCGCCCCATGATGCGCCAGGCCCACGTCTGCGCCGCAAAGGCCGGCGTGAATCAGCTCATTCGCGTACTGGCGATGGAGTGGGGTCCCAGCGGTGTGCGCGTCAATGGGATCTCGCCGGGCCCGATTGCCGGCACCGAAGGCATGGCGCGACTGGCGCCGACGCCCGAGGCCGAGCAGGCCATTACCGGACGAATCGCCCTGCGCCGCTACGGCGCCATTGCGGAAATCGCCGAGAGCGCGGTGTTTCTCTGCAGCGATTCCGCGGCCTACATCACCGGCACGATTCTGGACTGCGACGGCGGCTCTCAGCTCGGGGACGCGCGTTGAGGCTCATCGATTGATCGCGGGCGGCGCGCCGACCTTAGCATTTGCACGGCCGCGTACAGCACCACGATCAACACCAACCAGCGCAGCCAGACCATGGGCAGCGATCTGACGATGTAGGCGGCTACCAACACGCCGGGAATACCGCCGATGGCGAGTCCCACCGCGGCGCTCACGTTGTAACGGCCGCTCTTTACAAATCGCGCGCCGCCGACCGGCATCAGCAGGGCGCAAGAACCCATCATGATGGGAAACGCGGCCAGGGGGCTCATCCCGAGCAGGCTGACCAGAATGAGACACGGCGCGAACAATCCCACGCCCAGCATCATGAGAGCGCCCAATAAAAAATTGACGCCGACCGCAAAGATCAACGTGGGCCCGTGCAATGCCAGCGCATCGCCGCTGCCCGGCACCCAGTCCAGATTTTTGATCAGAAACAGCAGCGCCGCGCACATCAGCGCTCCTCCCATGCCGATTTGAATCGCGCGCCGCGACAGCCCCGAGACGATACCCACGCCGAGCCAGGCGCCGAGCACCGCCGCGACAATCATGCTGACCAGCGTGGTCAAGTCGACGCTGACGACGGCGATGAAAATCAACGCCTCGGCCATCGCGGGCAGTGCATGGCCCGTATTCAAGGTGCCGGGGATCTCGTCGTCCGGCATGCGCGCCCGCAGTTTGAAATAGGCCGTGGTGGGCGCAAAACAACCGATACCCAGCGTGTCGAAAAAATTCGTGACGAATCCGACGATGAGATCCGAAAGGCGCGGCCGGCGGGGCCGCGCGGGATCGGCGCTGCGCGCGCGCTCCAGCCACCACCAGCGGCCGATGTATGCCAAGGCGACCAGTGCAATCGCCGCCAGCAACACGGCTCTGCCGATATTCACTTGATGAGGCCTTTATTCCATGTCGGGGTAAGGGCCCTTGCCGCCGTCGGCGATAAAGCGATCGACGCGCGCCTGCAGCACCGGGATCGGCACTGAGCCCAATTCCAGCACGGCGTCGTGAAAGGCACGCAGATTGAATTTCTCGCCCAGCGCCTTCTCGGCCTTGGCTCGGGATTTCAAGATCGCATCCTCGCCCAGATAGTAGGACAGCGCCTGCGCGGGCCAGGCGATATAGCGGTCAATTTCCGTATCGATTTCATGCAGCGGCAAAGCGGTGTATTCGCGAAAATAGGCAATCGCCTGATCGCGGCTCCAGCCTTGAGCATGAATGCCCGTGTCGACCACGAGGCGCGCGGCGCGCCAGATCTGATAGTTCAGCATGCCGAAGCGGTCATACGCCGTGTCATACATGCCCATCTCTTGACCCAGGATCTCGCAATACAGTGCCCAGCCCTCGCCATACGAAGACAAATAGGTGTGCTGGCGAAATGCCGGCTGTTCCTTGTGCTCGAGCGCGATCGGCAGCTGGAAGGCGTGTCCGGGTGCGGATTCGTGCAGGGTCAGGGCGGTCAAATTGTAGAGCGGTCGTCCGGGCAAGTTGTAGGTGTTGAGCAAGTACACGCCTGGGCCGCCGCGGCCCGAGGTGTAGAACGGCGCAAGATCGTCGGGGACCGGCTTGATGGCAAAGCGCGCACGCGGCAAGAGTCCGAAATATTGCGATGCTTTGCCGTCAAATCGCTTGGCGATCCACGCCGCACGCATGAGCAGCTCCTCAGGGGTCTTCGCGTAGAACTGAGGATCCTTGCGGAGGAATGCGAGAAACGCGGGAAAGTCGCCGCTGAAGCCCGTCTCCTTCATTGCGCTGAGCATTTCACCGTGCAAGCGCGCGACTTCCGCTTCGCCGAATGCATGGATGGCCGCCGGATCCTCATCGAGCGTGGTGAAATTCAAGATTCTCGACCGATAGTAGGCCTTGCCGTCCGGCAAGTCGTAGGCGGCGAGCGTCGTGCGCGTGCCCGGAAAATACTCATTGCGAAAGAACGTCAGAAGTTCGCGATACGCAGGCTGCACCGTGCCCTGAATCGTGCCGATCGCCTCCGCGCGCAGCGTCTTCTGATCAGCCTCCGAGACGCCCGGCATGTTTTTGAACGGCGTATAGAAAAGGCTCGACTCCGGCGTCGCCTCCGTGACCGCGGTCAGCGAGGCGTCGCGCCCTTCGAGGGTTACGCGAGGCGGGGTGAAGCCGCGCTTCAGGCCGGCGCGCATCTCATCGGTCTGCTCGTGGAAGTAGCGCGGAATATCTTTCATCTGGCTGATCCAGTTGCGATAGTCCTGCACCGACCGATACGTTCGGCGCGCCGTCGAGCCTAGATTCGTCCAGAAGGTCGTGTCTGAATTGGCGGGCATTTCATATTCATGAAATTGCTGATCGGCGATCAGTGCCTTGATCTGCGGGACATACACGTCGTAATTCAGCTGCTCTGCGGTCGAGAGTTCCGCGCGTGGAATCGCCTCGAGCTTTTGCAGCACGTCCTGCCACTTCTGCAGGCGCTGCGCCTGCGCTGCAGCGTCGACCTTCGGCAGGTGATCCGCAATGCGCTTTTGCGCATCTTCGTCATCGGCGAATTGTTCTTCGCGCCACTTCCATTCCTCGCTGTAGATCGATTGCAGCCGCGCATCGGCAGTGGGCATCTTGGTGCACGCCGCAATGGTCAAGGTCATGCAAGGGGCGGCGAGCGCCCAGAGTAATCGTGTGTGCATAGGGGATCCCTTTGGTTCGTCCAGATCTAGAAACGCCGCAAATCGTAGGGCGCCACCGGAATCGGCGGCTCGCGGCCGGCCACGATGTCCGCGACGATTTCCGCCGTGAAAGGCGCGAGAGTGAGTCCAATGTGTTGGTGGCCGACGGCATAAAAAAGCTTCGCCGGCCCCGGCGCGCGGCCGATTCCCGGCAAGTAATCGGGCAACACGGGACGCGAGCCCAACCAGCTTGGGCCGTCGAGCTCGCAGGCATAGCCGAGTGCCTGCAATTGCCGCCGCAGTCGCGCGGGCTTGCGGGCGTCGGCGGGCGCGTCGGGATCCGCAAATTCCATGTAGCTGGTCGCCCGCACGCGTCCGCTCATCGGTGTAACAATGATGCGCTCATCGACGTAAGCGACGGGTGCATCGAAGAAGGTAGCGTGGCCCGGTATTTCGACGTGATAGCCGCGCACGGCCTGCAATGGCGCCCGCAGTCCGAAAGGCGCGAGCAGCGCTGCGGAACGCACGCCTGCGCAAACCAGCGCACTCTCGACCATCAGCGGAGCCGCATCGCTTAGGATCTCAATTTTGTCGCCGCGCGGCACGAGGCCTTTCACCTCCAATTTTCGAAAGGTTGCACCGCACTTCTGCGCCGCGGCCACCAGTGCGCGGACCGCCGCCAGTGGATCGACGATGTACGCCGAATCCTCAAACCAGAGACCTGCGGCCGTCGCGGCATTGGCGCCGCGCTGCAATGGCAGGAGTAGTTCGGCTGGGATCGGGCGGGTCTTCACCCCGACCCGAGCCATTTCTTGCGCGTAGGCATGCATGTGGGCCTCACTCTTCGGTCCCAACGAAATCTCATAGTGCCCGTGACGCTTGAGCAGCTCCGGCCGCCCGATGGCCAGGGCCCAGCGTTCCCAGACCTCGGCGGAAGGGCGCACCAACGGCGCCAAATGCTGCGTGTTGCCGCTGCGGTGAAATGCCGCTGCTGCAAATTTGCGGATCCAGGGCGCCATGCGCAGTGCTTGTCGCGGGGACAGGTCGAGCGCGCCGCCGAATCGGAACAGCTCGCGATAAAATCCAAACAAGAGCTTGGGCGAGGGCAGCGGCTGGACCAGTTCCGCGGCAATATGCCCCGCATTGCCGAAACTGGCGCCCGCTTCTCCCGGCTCGGCTCGATCCAGCAGCAGAACCTGCCGTCCTTCGCGGCCCAAGGCGAAAGCCGCTGCCGCGCCGATCACGCCGGCGCCGATCACGGCGATCGTATCTTGCTCACCCATGGCCGCACCGTATACGATCTACGATCCAGCAGGCAACTCCATTTGGAAGCCAATTCATGACCAAACCTCATCCCTGCTCGTGGTCCGGCGTGTTTCCCGCGGCGACCACCCAGTTCGATGCTTCGCTGCAAGTCGATTTGCCTGCCACACAACGGTTACAAAAAGCGCTGCTCGATGATGGCGTGCATGGCCTGGTCTTGATGGGAACGGTGGGCGAGGGGAACTCTCTGTCTGCCGAAGAGAAGCGCAGCGTCTTGCGGGCCGCGGTCGAGGTGAGCGGCAAGGCGCCGGTCATCGTCGGTGTCTCGGAATTCACGACCGCGGCGGGGGCGCAATTCGCCCGCGATGCCGAGCGCCTCGGCGCCAGCGGGCTAATGGTGCTGCCGGCCATGGTGTACGTCCCGACGGCCGCCGAACTCGAGCATCATTTCAGAACCGTGGCGGCGGCCAGCGGCTTGCCCGTCATGCTGTACAACAACCCGCCATCCTATCGGGTGAACATCGACCTCGCGACGCTTGGCAAGCTGGCGGATGTCCCGAATATTGTCGCCATTAAAGAGTCCGCTGCCGATTCGCGCCGCTTTACCGACATCATCAACGCGTTTGGCGAGCGTTTCGTGCTGTTCGCCGGCCTCGATGATGTCGCCTTTGAGGGCCTGACGCTCGGCGCCAAGGGTTGGGTATCGGGCCTGACCAACGCCTTCCCGGCCGAATCGCTCTGGCTGTATGAGGCGTTGCGCAAGGGTGACCTCGATCAGGCGCGCAAGATCTATCGCTGGTTCATGCCGCTCCTGCATCTGGATGCTGAGCACGATCTGGTGCAGTCCATCAAGCTCGCCGAACAAATCATGGGCCGCGGTTCGGAGCGGGTGCGCCCGCCACGGCTGCCGCTCGCCGGTGAGCGGCGCGCCGCGGTGATCGCCATGATTGAGCGCGCACGCGACACGCGGCCTTAAAAATGCAGTCAATCCGCGTCATCGATTCGCACACCGGCGGTGAACCCACGCGCTTGGTGCTCGAGGGCGGCCCTGACTTGGGGGACGGGCCGCTGGCGCAACGTGCGCAGCGTTTTCGCGAGCACTTCGACGACTACCGTTGTGCCGTCGTGAATGAGCCGCGGGGCTCTGACCCCTTGGTCGGCGCGCTGCTCGTCAAACCGCATCGCAACGACTGTGCATTTGGCGTCATCTACTTCAATAACGTCGGCTACTTGGGGATGTGCGGGCACGGTACGATCGGCTTGATCGCCTCGCTCAAGTTCGCCGGCAAGATTGCTCCCGGCGCCTTTAAAATCGACACACCGGTGGGCGCGGTCGAGGCGGAACTGCGGCCCGATGGCCGCATCAGCGTGGCCAACGTGGTGAGTTACCGCTCGCATCCTAAAGTCGTGGTGGAGGTTCCGGGGATCGGCCCGGTGGTCGGCGATGTCGCCTGGGGCGGCAACTGGTTCTTTTTGATATCGGAGCATGGGCAGGTCATCGACCTGGCGCATGTAGATGCATTGACGGATTTTTCAGGGCGAGTGCGTGCGGCGCTCAATGCGCAGGGCCATCCGCTCGTCGATCACGTTGAGGTTTTTGGGCCATCGGTTCTGTCGGGCGCCCACAGCCGAAACTTCGTGCTCTGTCCCGGCAAGGCGTATGACCGATCGCCTTGCGGCACCGGCACCAGCGCCAAGCTCGCCTGTCTCGCCGCAGACGGCAAGCTCGCCGAGGGGGCTGTCTGGGTGCAGGAGAGTTTAATCGGCAGCACTTTTGAGGCCAGTTTTCGCTGGCACGATCGCAGCAAGGGTGAGATCGTGCCCTCCATCACCGGCACCGCGCATGTCACCGGCGAGAATGTGCTGCGGCTCGATCCTGATGATCCTTTCTGCTGGGGCATTCGAGCATGACCGAAGCGCTGGTTCAGTCGATGACCAGTCAGCTGATTGTGCGATTTCGCGACCGGATACTTTCAGGTGCGTATGCGCCGGGATCGGCGCTTCGTCAGGACAGCCTTGCCGCCGAATTCGGCACCAGTAAGATCCCGGTGCGCGAAGCGCTGGTGCAGCTGCAATCCGAAGGCTTGGTCGACATATTTCCGAATCGAGGTTTTCAGGTGCGCCCGTTGGCCGGCGCGGAACTCGACGAAGTGTTCAGGTTGCGGCT
>DATNKC010000300.1:0-2562 GCA_035603615.1 Steroidobacteraceae bacterium
ATGAGCGGCGCCGCGGCAAAGACGAAGGGAGCGTGCGATGAGCAAGATCAGCGCTGATCATTCATCTCGCGCCGCTTACGTCTATGTGCGGCAATCCACGTCGGACCAACTCACAAATAATCCGGAGAGCCGTCGTCGTCAATATGCTCTTGCGGATCGTGCGCGGACATTGGGATGGTCGAACGTGATCGTCATCGACGATGACCTCGGGCGTTCGGGCGGCGGAATTGCAAGGCCGGGATTCGAGAGATTGTTGGCCGCGATTTGCACTGGGGAGGCCGGCGCTGTTTTTGCGATAGAAGCCTCGCGGCTTGCCCGCAATGGCCGTGATTGGCATACGCTTCTGGAGTTCTGCGCTTTGGTCCGCTGCCTCATCATAGACGAGGATGGAGTCTACGACCCCGTTCAAATTAACGATCGGCTGCTGCTCGGCATGAAGGGAACCTTCAGCGAGATGGAGTTGTCGATTTTTCGTCAACGCTCTCAGGAGGCTCTGCGACTCAAGGCAGCCCGCGGCGACCTACACACCTCTGTTGCCGTCGGTTATGTCCGTGGACTCGACGACCGTTTGGAACTAGATCCCAACAGACGGATTCGTGAGGCGCTCGACTTGGCGTTTCGTAAGTTCACGGAGTTCGGCAGCGTGCGCCAGGTCACGCTCTGGCTGATTGACGAGAGCGTCAAGATGCCGGTAACTGTTTACGGCGCGCAAGGTCGGGTAGTAGAATGGCGAGCGCCGCGGTACAATACGATTCACCGGTTGCTGACCAATCCGATCTACGCCGGAGCTTACGCATTTGGCCGAACGGGTTCGCAAACAAGCGTCGAGGCGGGCCGCAAAGCAATCAAACGCGGCATTCGCCGAGCGCCAGATGCGTGGGAGGTGCTGCTTCGCGATCACCACGAAGGTTACATCTCCTGGGAGGAATACGAACGCAATCAGCAAACCATCGGGGGCAATGCCAACATGAAGGGCGAGATGGTCAAAGGGTCGGTGCGCAACGGCGGCGGGCTACTGGTCGGCCTGCTGCGCTGCGGGCGCTGCGGGCGCAAACTCAGGATCTTGCACAACGGACGACGCGGCGTGGCCCGCTATATGTGCAATGACGGCGACGTCAATCACGGGCGGCGTGGCGTCTGTACTGCGTTCGGGAACATGCGGATCGACGCGGCGATATCGGCGGAGGTTTTGCGGGTGATCGCGCCGCTCGGCCTGGAGGCGTCGATCACTGCGATCGCGCATCGCGAGCGAACTGGCGCGGATATGCTTCGACAGAAGGAGCTTGCACTAGAACAAGCGCGATACGAGGTGGCGCGCGCACATCGACAATACGACGCAGTTGACCCAGACAATCGTCTGGTCGCCGGGGATCTTGAACGACGGTGGAACGAACGGCTCGCAGAAGCCGCGCGATTGGAAGGCGAACTTCTTACACTTCGCAAGGATCGACCTCCGGCGATGACCGAGACAGAGCGCTCGGAGATATTCGCGTTGGGCGTGGAGTTGCCGCGTCTTTGGAACCATCCAGCGGCATCGGCGGAAACACGCAAGAAGATCCTTCGGACAATGGTCGAGGAGATCACCGTCACCGCGGAGTCCGGACTATTGTCGCTCAAGCTGCATTGGAAAGGTGGCGACCATACGAGTCTTGCCGTGGCCAAGAATCGCGCGGGCCAGCATCGTTGGAAAACCAGTACAGCGACAGAGCAATTGGTTGTCGAGCTGGCACGCGTTGCAGGGGATTCAGCCATCGCGTCCATTCTAAATCGGCTTCGCGTGCGTACGGCCAAGGGGCACACGTGGACACAACAGCGTGTCCGCACCTTTCGCAGCGACCACGGAGTCGCGGTATATCGCGAAGGCGAGCGCGCGGAACGTGGAGAGGTGAACCTGGAAGAAAGCGCAGGCCGTCTGGGCGTGAGTAAGATGACTGTAGCGCGTCTAATCAAGGATCAATTGCTGCCAGCCAAACAGGCCTGCGTTGGCGCACCATATGTCATTCGAGAGACCGACCTCGACTTGTCAAAGGTCAGGCGGGCGGCCAAGACTCGGCGCGCTGCATCAACAGATCCGCGACAAGGAATTCTGGAATATCAATGACGTAGGGAGATAGGCATCATGTCACCAGTCCGCTCGCCCCCGTCACGAGGAGATTACGCCGCTCGGCGATCCAATCACAAGCCGACAGCTTGAGGAACAGCGCGCGGTCGAGGCCGCGAGGCGTCTGATAATTGACGTCCTCGACGCTGGCGGAGTGCCGGAGCTTGGCGACCCTGGCCCGTGTTTCAAACTGCTTCTGTCGGCGTAGCGTCAGTTCGTATTCGAGCAGCAGGCCGAGCCATTCGGCGTGATCGAGACTACGCGCTTCGGGCTTGTGTTCGAGTTCCCTGAATCCCTTGGCCAGGCCATGAAGACCGAGGGTGTGCAATTGGTCGAGTGTGGGGTGAGCGAGCATGAGGATTTCCTCTCAATGGTAGTAGCCGGGACCACGCAGATTGGCGTGATCGAGAAGCGGGGCGGGACCGCCTTCCCTGGCCGCGGCGTCGTCCGGCTTGCGCGCG
>DATNKC010000301.1:0-3403 GCA_035603615.1 Steroidobacteraceae bacterium
GCCAATGATGATAGGATCGGGCTGATGGTTGTGTGCACCGAAACCTTATTCGGGTTGATGACGTGATGGAATCGCCTAAGCTGGCCGAATGATCGGGCTGCTCTGTTTCGCTGTGGCCGTCCTGGCCTCGCCATTCAAGTCGAAGTTGCGGCTTGAAGCTGAGAACGCGGTGCTTCGACAGCAGTTGAATGTCGTGAGGCGCAGGCTGCATGGTCGCGTCCGGCTCACGAACAAATGATCGCTGGTTCTTGATCCAGCTATATCGCCGGTTTCCTTCTATCCTGCAGGTTCTCACAATCATCCGGCCCGAGACACTCGTGCATTGGCACAGGGCCGGCTTTCGCTCCTATTGGCATTGGAAGTCGCGCCCATTGGGAGGGCGACCGCAGATCGACACGGAGCTGCGCGCGTGGATCCGGCGGATGAGCATGGAGAATCCACTTTGGGGCGCGCCACGCATCCACGGCGAACTGCTCAAGCTCGGGTTTGAAGTCGCGCAGTCGAGCGTCGCGAATGGGATGGACCGGCCGTGCTCCCGCCCCTCGCAGAATCAGATGGGGCTTCCAAAGAGCACGAGGAGGACACGCTATGCCCAGCAACGCAGAGACTGCAGTCGTACGTACCATTGGCATCGATACCGGTAAGAATACGCTGCATATGATCGGCCTGGATGAGAAAGGCGCCATCGTTCTACGCGAAAAGGTCTCTCGGACCCGGATCGCCGCACGATTTGTAAACCTGCCGCCGTGCCTCGTCGGCATCGAAGCCGGCATGGCGTCTCACTACGTGGCGCGTGAGCTGGTCGGGCTCGGTCACGAAGTCAAGCAGGTGCCACCAGCCTATTGCAAACCGTTCCGGCAGAGTCACAAGAACGACTTCCGAGATGCGCACGCGGTCGCAGAAGCTGTAGAGCGCCCTTCGACGCGCTGTGTTCCGATTAAGACTGATGGCCAACTGGATCTGCAGGCGTTACATCGCTTGCGGTCTCGCCTGATCGGCAATCGCACGGCTGCAATCAATCAGACCCGCGGCTTTCTGTTGGAGCACGGCATCCCGGTTCGGCAGGGGCATCATTTCCTGCGACAGCAGCTGCCACAGATCCTGGCGACGCGGACCGATGTGCTATCGCCCCGAATGGTCAGGATCATTGGGGACCTTATGACCGATTGGAAGTATCTCGATGAGCGCATCGAAGGGGTGACGGATGAGATCGAGGCCCTGGCGCATGCAGACGAGGGCTGCCAGCAGCTGATCACGGTTCCAGGAATTGGCCCAATCATCTCGAGTGCGATGGTGGCTGCGATCGGCAATGGCGCTGCCTTTTGCAAAGGACGTGACTTTGCTGCCTGGCTCGGTTTGGTGCCGAAGCAAAGGTCGACGGGTGATCGCACCATCCTCGGCCGCATCACGAAGCGCGGAAACCGCTATCTACGCATGCTCTTCATCCAGGGCGCCCGCGCCGTCCTTCTACGACCGGCAAGTTGGGCAAAACACAGCTTTGGCTCGTGGCTCACCGCCGCAACGCGGCGATTGCACCGCAATGTTCTGGCAGTTGCGCTCGCCAACAAGCTGGCGCGGATCGCCTGGACTGTCTTGGCGCAGGGACGTCGCTATGAGGCTCGCGTTGAGCCGCGGGTCGAAGCGGCGGCGTAATCAAGGCATGCCTGAAACCATCGAGGGAGGGTCCAAGATGGACCGCTAAGGTAAACGGCGACAAAACCGAAAGATTCCTGCCGAGGTCTGCGAGTTGGATTGAGGAAATGGAGAAACGGTCTCACCGTCGCATCCGTGATCTTGATGTACTTACGGCCTTCCAGGGCCTTGTCGCGAATGAGATCGGATGCGCGCGGATATCCATGATGGCCAGGAAGCAAGAAACGCTCCCTGCAATGGGCCGAATACAGATGCGCAAGACCAATTATCTCCAGATCGTCACATCCGGCTTGCACCGCACGGCCGGTCCATACAAAAGTACATGGTCAAACGACGGTCGCCACCCAGCCAGGGATGGCGGACCTTCTTGTGTAACCACGCGCCAGACATTGCCGCCATGGACTTGTTCGTTGTTCCAACTATCGGTTTCGACCTGCTTTATGCCTTCGTCATCGTCCGGCTCGACCGCAGAGACCTCGTCTGGATCAACGTCACGACAAATCCGACAGCCGAATGGGTTACTCGTCAAATAACGGAGGCATTTCCCTGGGATGAAGCTCCGCGCCACCTCATCCGCGATCGCGACCGGATCTATGGCAGCGTCGTCACGCGCCGATTGCGCGCCATGGGCATCCGGGACAGGCCCACCGCACCGGCCTCGCCCTGGCAGAATGGCTTCGTCGAACGGCTGATCGGATCGATCCGGCGTGAATGTGTGGACCACATCATTGTCTTGGGCGAGATCCATTTGCGTCGGGTCCTGAAATCCTACGCCGACTATTACAACCGCGCATCATAACACCCATCTGTCTATGTTGTTGAAGAGAAGAGACTTTGCTGATTGGGATGCGATCCCGCGGGGTATCTTGGGTTCTGTCGCGCTCGTTCGGCGATAGATTGAGCGGCAGTTGTTATCAGCGAGGCGCGGGCGAAGATCCACGGGCCCTCCGATAGCGGATGGAAGGCTTCGATCTGGCCGGCCTGAGCGGCCAGGCGGAGCGTCTTGGGCGCGACCTTCAGGAGCTTTGCGGCGTTGCCAAGGTTGAGCCAGGGTTCGATCCCGTCATCGGCTGGCTTGAACACCGGGATGTGGTGATGGGAGCGTAGCGATGTGACGCGCTCGCGGGTCCAGCGATTGCCGTTGCCCGTCTTGAGGCCGTTGCGGTTGAGGAGGCTGGCAATCAGATCGTCGCTGATGATCAGCACCAGTTGACGCACGGCTTGGATGGTATCAGCAGAAGCGCTGTTGCGCTGTCCGCGCCGACGCTTGGGCAAGCGCAGCTCGCTGTGGGCGCCACCCACCCAGTGGACGATGAGAACGATCTCGGACGCCGCCTCGTCGATATCGGCCACAACCTCATGGACGAGGGTGCGTACAATGCGCTTCTTGAGGCGAGCATCCGTCGTCGGCGCATCCCAGACCGTTTTGAGATTCGAGGCGAGAACGCCGAGCGAAGCTGGATCAGCAATAGGTGCGGGCATCGCCGCATCATGCAGGGCGATCTTGCCCTCGACCTCCGCCGCGTGAGCGAGCCAGCGCGTTGTACCCCGCCGGCGGCCGAACGACCGAGATCATCATCGATCACTTCGATCTCTGACCAGCCGAGCGCCATCAGCCGGTCCCGCATGGCGTATTGTAGCGCGCTGCTCTCACGATTGTGCAATACTTGATGGGCTGAGGATTGACGCACGTAAAGAATCGCCTTGCGCTGCAAATGATGAGGCCTGACCTTGTCAGAGATCATGATCA
>DATNKC010000302.1:0-6579 GCA_035603615.1 Steroidobacteraceae bacterium
GACCAGAATGCAAGATTGTTGCGGAGCACAAAACGTGCCTAAGTGTTGGAAATGCCTAAATCTTAGCTCTTTTTGCACGCGTTGCCGAGCCACGGCGCCGCCGGTATGGTGTAATGGGTGCGTTACATAAGTTCGATCGTCCATCCGGACGTTTAATATATTAAACATGTCGCGCCTGCCGCTAATTGGAATTCCGGCCGATCGCCGGCTATATGGAAAACACTATTTCCACATGGTCGGCGAGAAGTACATCGAAGCCGTGGCCCATGGCGCGAAGGCGGTGCCGGTGCTCGTACCCGCTTTAGGGTCCGAAATTGACCTGCCGGCGCTAATGAATGCATGCGACGGATTGCTGCTCACGGGCAGCGCGTCGAATGTGGAACCGCAACACTACGGAGGACCGGCTGCCAGGCCGGGGACATTACATGACCCAAATCGGGATGCTACGACGCTTCCGCTGATTCCGCGTGCGGTCGCCGCCGGCTTGCCGGTGCTCGCGATCTGTCGCGGATTTCAGGAGATGAATGTCGCCTATGGCGGCACACTAAACCCGCGCTTGCACGAGGTGCCCGGAAACCTCGATCACCGCGACGATGAATCCCAACCCCTCGACGAGCAATACGCCCCCGTACACGAGGTCCTGCTGGAGCCTGGAGGGGAGCTGCAAAAAATCGCGGGCCGGAACCGCCTCAAGGTGAACTCTCTGCATTCGCAGGGTGTTGAAAAATTGGGCGCGGACTTGGCCATTGAGGCGCGCGCGCCGGACGGCGTGATCGAAGCTTTTCGCGTTGCCGATGCACCGGCATTCGCATTGGCGCTGCAATGGCATCCGGAATGGCAATTCGCAAAGGATCCATTTTCGAGCGCGTTGTTTGCTGCCTTTGGCGCGGCGAGCCGCCAACGCGCAAACGCTGCAAGGTGATGTATGGCGAGTACGATTCAACAATTCTTGAGAGAGCACGGGATTTCAGAAGTAGAAGCGATCATTCCGGACATGGCCGGCGTGGCTCGCGGCAAGCTGATGCCGGCGGAAAAATTCGCCGAAGAGGAAGGCATGCGTCTGCCCGAGGCGATCTTTCTACAGACCGTGACCGGAGATTACCCGGAAGACCAAAGCGCGATGAACCCGTCGGATATCGACATTGTCTTGAAGGCCGATCCGAAGACGGTGCGCGTCGTACCCTGGGCAGCCGAGCCCACGGCTCAGGTGATTCACGATTGTTTCTACGGCGACGGCAGCCCGGTCACCATGGCGCCGCGCTACGTGCTGCGCCGGATACTTGATCTGTATGAGGCTCAAGGCTGGGAGCCGGTGGTGGCCCCAGAACTGGAATTCTTCCTGGTCGAACCGAACATCGATTCCGACTATCCGCTGAAGCCGCCGGTGGGCCGCTCCGGCCGTCCGGAGATCGGCCGGCAGGCCTACAGCATCGCCGCCGTCAATGAGTTCGACCCGTTGTTCGACGACATGTACTCGTTTTGCGAGGCGCAGGACATCGAGATCGATACCTTGATCCATGAATCCGGCGCGGCGCAAATGGAAATCAACCTGCTGCACGGCTATCCCATGAACCTTGCCGACCAGGCATTCCTCTTCAAGCGCACGGCGCGCGAGGCGGCGATGCGCCACAAGATGTATGCGACTTTCATGGCGAAGCCGATGGCCAAGGAGCCCGGCAGTGCCATGCATCTGCATCAAAGCATCATCGATTCGAAGACCCGCAAGAATATTTTCAGCAACCCCGATGGCACGCCCTCGGAACTGTTCTTCGGCCATATCGCGGGTCTGCAGAAATACCTGCCCGGCGCGATGTCGCTGTTCTGTCCGAATGTGAACAGCTACCGGCGCATCAGCCGTTACTCTTCGGCGCCCATCAACGTGCACTGGGGATATGACAATCGAACCGCCGGACTGCGCGTGCCCATGTCGGGGCCCGACGCGAGGCGCGTGGAGAATCGGGTCGGGGGCGCGGACGCAAATCCCTATCTGGCCATCGCGGCGTCCCTGGCCTGCGGCTATCTCGGGATGACGGAGAAACTCAAGCCCTCCGAGCCGATCGGCGGCAGTGCCTATGACTTGGCCATCGCGTTGCCCCGTACGCTGGCTGAGGCCTTGCGTCTGCTGCGCGAATCCAAACCCCTGGTGGACCTGTTCGGCGATCGCTTCGTACTCGCCTTTACCGCGGTCAAGGAGGCGGAGTACGAGACCTTCGCCCAAGTGATCAGTTCATGGGAGCGCGAGCACCTGCTGCTCAACGTCTAGTACCTTGAATCTTCCTACCGTCCCTAGCGGCGATGTGGCCGCTGCGCTATAACTAGCGCTCCAAAACTTAGGGGAAGCGTCGGATGTTGAGCGTTCGTCGGACGGCGATTCTGGCGCTTGCATGCGTATTTGGTTTGAGCGGTTGCGGCGGCGGGAAATCGTCCGGCGATACGGCTGCCAAGCCGGCGGGGGGCGCCAAGGACCTCAATCTCTATATCTGGTCGGACTATCTCGCGGCGGACACGCTGTCGAATTTCGAGAAGCAGTTCGGCATCAAGGTGCATCCTGCTTACTACGATACCAATGAAACCCTGGAGACCAAGCTGCTCGCGGGCAACAGCGGCTTCGACATCGTGGTGCCAACGGCTTCCTATTTCGAGCGGCAAATCAAAGCCGGCGCCTATCTGGTCCTGGACAAATCCAAGCTGCCGAACCTGCAGAACATGGATCCACAGCTCATGTCCAGGGTGGCCTCAAACGATCCCGGCAATGCCCATGGCGTGATCTATTTGTGGGGCAGCAATGGCATCGGCTACAACGAAAAGATGGTCAAGGCCTTGATGCCGAATGCGCCGCTGGATAGCTGGCGCCTGGTATTCGATCCCGAGGTGGCCGCAAAGGTGGCCAAGTGCGGCATCACCTTGCTGGACTCGCCGGCGGAGATGGTGCGCGCCGTGTACAGCTACCTGGGTAAGGATCCGAATTCCCAAAGCGCCGAGGATCTCGCCCAGGCGGAGGCCGTGCTGCTCAAGATCCGACCCTACATCCGCAACTTCAGTTCGTCGGAATACATCGAAGCGCTCGCGAACGGCGATCTATGTATTTCCGTGGGGTATAACGGCGATGTGATGCAGGCTCGCGATCGAGCGCGCGAAGCCAACAAGGGCATCGACATCAAATATGTGGTGCCCAAGGAAGGTTCGATCCTGTGGTTCGACATGCTGGCGATCCCGAAGGACGCGCCGGACCCGGATAGCGCGTACGCATTCATGAACTACATGATGACGCCCCAGGTCATCGCGGATGTTTCGAATTTCAAGCGCTACGCCAACGCAAACCTCGCCTCGCAGCCGCTGGTGCTGCCCGCGGTAAAGGACGATCCGGGCATATACCCCACGCCCGAACAGCGGCAGAAATTGGCGTTGCAACAAGCCGACTCACCCGAGCAGACCCGCGCGATCACCCGCGTCTGGCAAAAATTCAAGACGGGGCAATAAGTGGCGGCATCCGCGGGAGGCGTCGCCAAAGCCCAGCCCTGGAATGATCCGTCCGCGCGGCCCTACGTCGAGGTCGAGCGCATCAGTAAATCGTTCGGTGAATTCAAAGCCGTCAACGATGTTTCCTTAAAAATCTATCAGAGGGAGATCTTTTGCCTGTTAGGTGCCTCAGGCTGCGGCAAGACCACGCTGCTGCGCATGCTGGGGGGATTTGAAACGCCCACGTCGGGGAAGATTCTCATCGACGGCGAGGACATGACCGGCATACCGCCCTACGAGCGGCCGGTGAACATGATGTTCCAATCCTATGCGCTGTTCCCGCATATGAATGTCGAGCAGAACGTCGCCTTCGGATTGAAGCAGGACCGCTTGCCCAAACACGAGATCCAAGAGCGCGTCGCCACCATGCTCGATCTGGTGAAAATGGGCGAGTTTGCCAAGCGCAAGCCGCATCAGCTTTCCGGCGGTCAGCGGCAGCGCGTGGCGCTGGCCCGTTCGCTGGTCAAGCGTCCCAAATTGCTGCTGCTGGATGAACCCTTGGGTGCGCTCGACAAGAAGTTGCGCGAACACACCCAATTCGAATTGATCAGCCTACAGGACAAGCTGGGGGTCACCTTCGTTGTCGTGACGCATGATCAAGAAGAGGCCATGACCTTGGCGAGCCGCATTGGCGTGATGAATCACGGTGAAATAGTCCAAGCGGGGACGCCGTCCGAGATTTACGAATTCCCGAGCTCGAAATTTGTGGCGGATTTTGTGGGCTCGGTGAACATGTTCGAAGGCAAGCTCATCGAGGATGAACCGAATTATGTGCGCATCGGTTCGCCGGAGCTCGGCGGCACGATTTACGTCAGCCACGGCATCAGCGCGCCGCCCGAAGCGATTGTCTGGGCGGCTGTTCGGCCGGAAAAAATATTCATGTCGACCGCGGCGCCCCAGGAGGGCACCGACAATCTCGTGCGCGGCACGGTGCAAGACATTGCCTATCTCGGCGACTTGTCGATCTACTTGGTCAAGTTGCCCACCGGCAAGGTCGTTCGTGTCACGCAGCCCAATACCTCGCGGCATGCGGAAGCAATCGCTTGGGATCAGCAGGTGTATCTTTCCTGGGACGCGACCAGCCCGGTGGTGGTGACTCGTTAGTACCGCAACGCTGACCGGGCGTCTCAGGCGGGTCGGCATCACGGGGCGCGGCCTCGTGGTTGCGCTGCCTTATCTCTGGCTGCTGCTGTTCTTCGTCGTGCCCTTTGTCATCGTGCTGAAGATATCCTTTTCGGACGTCGATCTCGCGATTCCGCCCTACAAGCCGCTGCTCGAGTGGGTGGGCAAGAACTCGCTCGCGATCAAGGTCAACTTCAACAACTACGCCTTCTTGTTCACCGATTCTTTGTATCTGCATGCCTTTGCGAACTCGCTCAAGGTGGCATTCCTCTCCACCCTCATGTGTTTGATTGTCGGCTATCCCATGGCCTATGGCATTGCGCGCGCCAAACCCTCGCTGCGCAACGTATTGCTGCTGCTGGTGATCCTGCCTTTTTGGACCTCGCTGCTGCTGCGGGTGTATGCCTGGATCGGCCTGCTCAAGGCCAATGGCGTGATCAACAACGTCCTGATGTCGCTCGGAATCATCCATGAGCCATTGGCGATGCTCTACACGCCCTTCGCCATGTACGTGGGCATCGTTTATTCCTATCTGCCGTTTCTCATTCTGCCGCTGTACGCCAATCTGGAAAAAATGGACTGGCAGCTGCTCGAGGCGGCCGAGGATTTGGGTTGCCGTCCCTGGCAGGCGTTTTACAAGATCACGCTGCCCCTCTCGCGCAACGGCATCTTGGCCGGCTCCATGCTGGTGTTCATCCCCGCCGTGGGCGAATTCGTCATTCCCGCGCTGCTCGGCGGCCCGAATGCGTTGATGATCGGCCGGGTCTTGTGGGACGAATTTTTCTCCAACCGCGCGTGGCCCGTGGCGAGCGCGGTCGCAATCCTGCTGCTGATTCTCCTGGTGCCCTTCATGATGTGGTACCAGAGCGTGCAGGCCCGCGAGACGGCGGGCGCCAGATGAATTATCGCAGCTCGTATTTCATCCTGACGTGCATCGGAATTGGATTCGCGTTTCTCTACATCCCCATCTTGTCCATGGTGGTTTTCTCCTTCAATGCCTCCAAGCTCGTGACCGTCTGGGACAGCGCGAATTCCCCAACGCTCAAGTGGTACTACTCGCTGCTGAACAACGAGGAAATCCTCGATGCGGCGTGGATCTCGTTGAAGGTTGCGGTGATCAACGCCTCGGGCTCCGTCATCTTGGGCACGCTCGCCGGTTTCGGGTTGGCCCGCTTCCGCCAATTCCGCGGACGGTTTACTTTAAACGCGATGACCACCGCGCCCTTGGTGATGCCCGAGGTGATCACGGGATTGTCACTGTTGCTGCTGTTCGTGGCCTTGGAGCAGCTCATCGGCTGGCCGGCCGGCCGCGGCGTCACCACCATGACCATTGCCCACATGACCTTTTCCATGGCTTACGTGACAGTCATCATCAATTCGCGGCTCGCGACTTTCGACACGGCTCTCGAGGAAGCGGCCATGGACTTAGGCGCGCGGCCGGTCAAGGTGTTCTTTGTCATCACCCTGCCGATCATCTTTCCCGCCATTCTGTCCGGCTGGCTGCTCGCTTTCACGCTGTCCTGGGACGACTTGGTGATCTCGAGTTTTACCTCGGGTCCGGGCAGCAGCACCTTACCCATGGTGGTCTTCTCCAAGGTCCGGCTGGGCGTCAGCCCCGAGATCAACGTGCTCGCAACCCTTACGTTGGGCGTCGTGAGCACGATGATTGTCGGGGTGAGCCTGTGGCTGGCACGCAGGGCGCGACTGGACAAGGCAGCGCTCTAGCCAGGGCTCCCTCCATTCCCTAACTTGTCATCGATCAGGCCTTATCGAAAGGCGTGTTGCCGCCGGTGAATTCGCTGCGAGCCTGCGCCAGACGGTATTTGTGCTCCGCTCGCCAGCGCCTAAAGTCGCGCAAACCGACGAGGGCGTACACCAGCTTGAATAGCCGCAGGCGCCACAATACCTTGGGTGTGTCGAATAGGTCGCCGGCCAGCA